>NZ_JBALOZ010000477.1:0-3798 GCF_036965125.1 Bacillus sp. JJ1503 | reverse complement strand
GTCATTAACCATTGATAGATGAATCTAATCAAAATGATTTATTTCCAAATTTTCTTCCTATTCTAAATAATATACAATTGAACATATAGGAGAGTACACTTATTTTTTGATATAAAGGGTAATAGCTGTTTTGTACTCCCAATTGAATATGGGAAATGGTAAGGGCGAAGTTTAATTCATGTAACGAAAAATATGTAGGGAGAGTGGTTATCAAAGTGGAACCTCCAAAATCATTAAAATTATCGGAAGATGCTGGATTTGGCCCTCTAAATGGGCTTAAGGTTCTAGATATTGGAACTCTAATTGCTGGTCCTTTTGGGGCGGGTTTGCTAGCCGACTTCGGTGCAGAGGTAATAAAAATTGAATTGCCAAAGGTAGGTGACCCCATTCGTCAATATGGGAGAGCTACTTTTAACGGAAGTTCTTTTGCTTGGATTGATGGGGCTCGAAATAAGCATTGTATTACACTGGATTTAAGGCAGGAGGAGGGACAAAATTTATTAAAGCGCTTAGTAAAGTGGGCTGATATTTTAATAGAGAACTTCTCACCGGGAACACTTGAATCATGGAATCTGGCATATAATCAATTGTCGGAAATTAATCCGCGATTAATCATGGTCAGGGTATCAGGGTATGGGCAAACGGGCCCATATAAGAATAAGCCAGGCCTTGATCGAATTGCATTAAGCTATAGTGGTCTAAGTTATGTTACAGGTCATCCTGATAAACCTCCGGTAAAAATGGGCATTTCTATTGCGGATTATTTAACTGGAACCTTTAATGCTCTTTCTGCTCTAATGGCTGTTTATTACCGCGACGTATTAGGATCAGGAAAAGGACAAGAAATTGATCTTGCTCTTTATGAAGCTCCTTTTCGAATTTCGGAAGATATTATTGCAGCGTATGGGGTTCAAGGGGAAGTAAGGGAACGTGTTGGAAATCGACATCTTTCCTTAGCCCCTGCAGAAACATATATGGCTAAGGACGGTCGATGGATAACTATTCATGCGGGTTTGAATAGCTCTTTTAAAAAATTAGCTATAGCAATGGGGAAGGAATATTTGATAGATGACCCGCGTTTTCAAGGAATGCGTGATCGCGCCAAGCATACTGACGAGCTCAATGCAATCATTGAAGAATGGCTAGCACAGCTTTCAGGTGAAAAAGTACTAGAAATACTTGATGAAGCAGGAGTACCTGCAGCTCCAGTAAATAGTGTAGAAGATATTTTCAGGGATCCCCATATTGCAGCTCGCGAGAATATCGTTGAAATCCAAGATTCAGAAATGGGGAAGGTTCCAGTTCCGGGAATTGTTCCGAAATTTTCACAAACTCCGGGTAAAATTGCTTGGGCTGGGAAATCAATGGGGGCAGATAATGATCGTATTTTTCTTGAAATTCTAGAGCTGGATCCACAAGAATATGAAGCATTAAAGGGGAAAAATATTATTTAACTAGCGTATAAATAGGAGGCTATTCAAATGATTATTAATGAACATGTTAAATATGAAAATAATAGACATATTGCAATGATCACAATGACAAGGCCTGAAAAATTAAATGCATTCAATAAAAATATGGTTGAAGGGCTTTTTAGTGCTTGGTGTAAGTTTGAACAAGACGAGAATGCTAGAGTCGCTATTATTTCTGGTGAGGGTAGGGCGTTTAGTGCAGGCTTAGATCTAAATGACTTCACACCAGTGTCACCAGCGATACCTGGTAACGGTGTTTAAGTAACAAAACCTATCATTGCGGCTGTTAACGGATATTGTATAGGAATAGGACTAGTAATAGCAATGATGTCAGATATTCGTATAGCAAGTGAAAATGCGCAATTTATCTATCCTGAGGCTAAAATTGGTTACACTGGGGGTGTAGGTTCCCTTCTAGCAAAATATATACCTAAGGGAATAGCTCTCGAAATGCTTTTAACAGGTGAGGGTATTTCTGCAAAGCGTGCTTATGAAGTTGGCTTTGTTAATCATCTTGTTCCATCTGACCAAGTAATCGAAAAATCAATTAATTTAGCCCAATTAATATCCGAAAATGCACCATTGGTTGTTAATGGACTAAAAAGACTGGCCAATGAACCAAACATTATGGAATTAGCAGGAATCGGCAACAGAATGATATCAAATATCGGAAGAAGTGAAGATAGAATAGAAGGTTTCCAAGCCTTTTTAGAAAAAAGGCGGCCTAATTTTACTGGTAAATAGGTTCATAAGAAAATTTTTATGAAAGGATTATTCTCATGAAGTTTATAGACTATTATACACTCTCGGAAGGCGAAAGGTTTACAAGCAAATTTATTATTACGGAAAAATTAGTTATGGATTATATCACTGCTTTGGAAGATTCTTATGAATCTGAAAAAGTACCAAAATATTTATTTGCAATATTTTCGCCCATTTATGAAGCCTTTGGAGGCAGATTAAGTCCAGGTACAATTCAGATTAAACAAAAAATGGAACATTTTCAGGATGCTGCTATTGGTGATGAAATAAATGTAATCGTTACCATTAAGGAAAAATATAAGAAGATCGAAAGAAATTATTTAGTTTATGAAGTTGATTTTTTTAAGGAAAATGAGTTGGTTTGTAAACATGAATCAACGCATATATGGGATTTACTTCAGGAAACATGAAAGGAGAATAGGGTTTGAATGAAACCGCATATGTAAGTGAGCAATATAAAATAACACAGGAACTAATAAATGATTTCGCAAGGGCAAGTGGGGGATATGGAAAAATACATGTAGACCCAGAACACGCCAAAAAAACAAGATTTAAAACAACACTCGCTCATGGTTTTCATTTAGCAGCCTTGATTGAGAAAGAACTGACATCCTTATTCCCGAATTGGAAAAGCAAGGGGGTATTAGAGGTGAAATTTGTTAAGGCAGTTAAAGTAGAACAAGAGTTTAGAATTTATTTAGAACGAGATGAAACGGAAAATCAATTGAATGTTACGCTTCGGTCTGACAATGGTGAGGTTTTTGTAGTTGGAACGGCTTCAAAATAATCTTTAATTGGAAAGGTAGCAAAAATGTCTAATACTAATATTGTCATTCACGAATACACGAATAATAATAAGCAAATTATCATTCTTTCTTTAAATCGACCTAAACATCTTAATGCAATGAATAAGGATTTATTAAGAGAATTACGTGAACAAATTGAAAAAGTGCAAATGAAAAACCATATTGATACACTCATAATTACTAGTGAAATCACAAAATCCTTTTGTTCAGGAATTGATGTAGGTTATGTTCGTGAATTGTCTAATGAACAGGCTGCTGACTTTTTTTATGACTTGGCTGATACCCTTGAAATGATAATAAACTTGCCCTGTTTAACAATTGCTGTGGTGAATGGATATGCCTTTGGAGCAGGCGCAGACCTTGCTTTGGCTTGTGATCTTCGAATAGGCAGTACTGATGCAAGCTTTCGATTTCCTGGGCCGCAATTTGGTGTCATATTAGGCACGAAGCGATTAATGAATGAGGTAGGGCCATCTATTGCTAGAAGACTCGTATTATTGGGGGAAACGTTTGATGCTGAAAAGGCATACCAGTATGGCATCATACACGGAATAATTGAAAATAGCAATTGCTTTAAAACTGCTCTTGAATGGGCTGATAAGGTTTCACATATTCCCAAACATGCTCAAGAGGTAATTAAAGATATTTGTGCATTTCAATTAGAAAATGTGAACTCTGCACTGCTGGCGAAAAACTCCATTTTAGAAGGACATTTCCGTAATAGATTTAGAGAATATGTAGGAAGAGTTAAAAAAAGT
>NZ_JBALOZ010000476.1:0-4346 GCF_036965125.1 Bacillus sp. JJ1503 | reverse complement strand
CACATTACTTGAAAAAGAAAAAGGCATTTCACGTGATGTCATTATTGATGCAATTGAAGCAGCGCTAGTATCTGCATACCGCAGAAACTTCAATCAAGCACAAAATGTTCGGATTGATTTAAATCTTGGAAACGGAACGATGAGAGTTTTTGCTCGAAAAGAAGTAGTTGAAGAGGTTTTTGACCCAAGACTAGAAATTTCCGTTGAAGATGCACAAAGAATGAATCCTAATTATCAAGTGGAAGATATTGTGGAGCTAGAGGTTACTCCTAAGGACTTCGGCCGAATTGCGGCGCAAACAGCAAAGCAGGTTGTTACGCAGCGTGTTCGTGAAGCGGAAAGAGGAATTATTTACTCTGAATTTATTGACCGTGAAGAAGATATTATGACAGGGATTGTGCAACGTCAGGATTCCAAATTTATTTATGTCAGTCTTGGAAAGATCGAAGCGATTCTTCCAACAAATGAACAAATGCCGAACGAGCAATATAAACCTCATGACAGAATAAAGGTTTTCATAACAAAGGTTGAAAAGACTACAAAAGGACCACAAATTTTTGTTTCCAGAACTCATCCAGGTCTTTTGAAAAGATTGTTTGAAATAGAAGTTCCAGAAATTTACGATGGAACAGTTGAAATTAAGTCTGTAGCCAGGGAAGCGGGAGACCGTTCGAAAATTTCCGTTCATTCTGATAACGAGGAAGTCGATCCAGTTGGTTCTTGTGTAGGACCAAAAGGCACCCGTGTTCAAGCGGTCGTGAATGAGTTAAAAGGTGAAAAGATTGATATTGTAAAGTGGTCAGCTGATCCGATTGTTTTCGTTGCTAATGCGTTAAGTCCATCTAAAGTACTTGATGTCATCGTAAATGAAAATGATAAAGCTACAACCGTTATAGTTCCAGACTATCAGCTGTCACTCGCAATTGGAAAACGCGGGCAAAACGCGAGACTGGCTGCAAAGCTGACAGGATGGAAAATTGATATTAAATCTGAGTCTGAAGCACGAGAAACAGGCATGTACCCAAGAGAAGAAACACTTTTGACATATGATAGCACTGAGCTTGAAGACGATGAAAATTTTGATTTTCAGGAAGATATGGATTAATAGGGGTGAATGAATGTGAACAACCGTAAAAAAGTTCCTCTGCGTAAATGTGTCGCAACCGGTGAAATGAGACCGAAAAAAGAACTCGTTCGCATCGTTCGCTCTAAAGAAGGGGAAGTATCAGTTGATCCGACTGGAAAAAAATCCGGTCGCGGCGCCTACCTTTCTAAAGAAGAAGAGGCAGTAAAACTTGCAAAAAAGAAAAATGTTTTAGCAAGCCATTTAGATGTTTCAATAGATGATTCTATATATGAAGAGCTATTAGAGCTCATAGAGAAGGAGAAACGACTATCCAAATGAATGCAAATCAATGGATGTCATTGCTTGGCTTAGCGAATCGGGCACGGAAAATTACTTCGGGTGAAGAGCTTACTATCAAAGAAATAAGAAACGGTAAAGCGAAGCTCATATTGCTATCTGCGGACGCTTCTGTTAACACGACAAAAAAAGTAACTGACAAATGTAAATCCTATCAAATTCCATATAGGCTTGTCGAAAACCGGGAAATCCTTGGTCAGGCTATTGGAAAAGATGCTCGGGTTGTTGTGGCAGTGCTTGATGATGGATTTGCAAAAAAACTGAAGTCGTTGCTCGATTAATTCCAGCGGGGGTGAAAGTATGAGTAAAATGCGCGTTTACGAATATGCAAAAAAGCAAAACGTATCAAGTAAAGACGTGATTACAAAATTAAAAGACATGAATATCGAGGTCTCAAACCATATGACAACAATTGAAGCTTCTGCCGTACAAAAATTGGACGGAATATACGGTAAGAAGGAAGACAAACAGCCAGAAAAGCAAAATCAGCAAAAGACAAATCCAGTTCAGACTAAACCAAAAGCTCCGGCTGCTAATCGTAATGAGCAGTCGGAAGTAAACAAAGGTAAAAATAAACCTATGCAAAAACAAACTGAAGTTAGAAAGCCAAACAGCGAGAATAATCAAAAAGACAATAAGCCTTTTAACAAGAACAAGAATAAAAATAATAACAATAACAATCAAAATAGAAATAAAAACAATAATAAAGGGAAAAGCAACCATCAAGTACAAGTCCCTCCTGCTCCTAAAAAAGTAAAGGAACTTCCAGCAAAAATTACTTTTAGTGATTCATTAACTGTTGCTGAGCTTGCAAAAAAGCTTCATCGTGAACCTTCAGAAATCATTAAAAAATTATTTATGCTTGGTGTTATGGCTACAATTAATCAAGCACTAGATAAAGATGCTATTGAGTTAATTGCTACTGATTACGGAGTCGAAGTCGAAGAAGAAGTTCATATCGATGTGACTGATTTAGAGGTTTATTTCACAGATGAAGAAGATGCAGAGCTTGTAGAGCGTCCGGCTGTTGTTACGATTATGGGGCACGTTGACCACGGTAAAACAACGACTTTGGATTCTATTAGAAATACAAAAGTTACAGCGGGAGAAGCCGGTGGAATTACTCAGCATATCGGAGCTTATCAAGTTGAAGAAAATGGCAAAAAGATTACGTTTTTAGATACTCCAGGACATGCTGCTTTTACAACAATGCGTGCCCGTGGAGCAAAAATTACCGATATTACCATTCTTGTTGTTGCAGCTGATGATGGTGTTATGCCTCAAACCATTGAAGCAATCNNCATGCGAAAGCCGCAGAAGTACCAATAATTGTAGCTGTTAATAAAATGGATAAGGAATCTGCCAATCCAGACCGCGTTATGCAGGAGTTAACTGAATATGGCTTAGTACCAGAGGCTTGGGGTGGGGATACTATATTTGTTCCTATTTCTGCCCTAAAAGGAGAAGGAATTGACAATCTTCTTGAAATGATCCTTCTTGTAAGCGAAGTAGAAGAATTTAAGGCTACTGCTAATCGCAGTGCTGTAGGAACTGTAATCGAGGCTCAATTAGATAAAGGNNGTCGCAACTCTGCTCGTTCAAAACGGTACTCTAAAAGTAGGCGATCCGATCGTTGTTGGAAATACTTTTGGCCGTGTCCGTGCAATGGTCAATGATCTTGGCCGCCGTGTTAAACATGCTGGACCATCAACACCAGTAGAAATTACAGGTCTGAATGATGTACCTCAAGCTGGGGATCGCTTTGCTGTACTTGCTGATGAGAAGACAGCTCGCCAAATTGGAGAGTCTCGTGCTCAGCAAGCCCTTCAAGCACAGCGAAGTGAAAAGACAAAAATTAGCTTGGATAACTTGTTTGAACATATGAAACAAGGCGAAATGAAGGAATTAAATGTTGTTGTTAAGGCAGATGTTCAAGGTACTGCAGAAGCACTTACAACAGCCTTGCAAAAGATTGATGTTGAAGGTGTAAATGTTCGTATACTTCACACTGGAGCAGGAGCTATTAATGAATCAGATATTACTCTTGCTGCAGCATTTAATGCATTTGTTGTCGGATTTAATGTACGCCCTGATAATAACGCTAAGCGTGCTGCGGAAGCTGAAGGTGTAGATATTCGCCTGCATCGAGTTATTTACAAAGTAATTGAAGAAATCGAATTGGCTATGAAAGGGATGCTTGATCCAGAATTTGAAGAAAAAATTATTGGCCAGGCAGAAGTTCGCCAAACTTTTAAAGTATCAAAGGTTGGAACAATTGCAGGTTCCTATGTAACCGATGGAAAAATTACTCGAGATAGTGGAGTACGTTTAATCCGTGATGGCATTGTTATTTTTGAAGGGGAAGTAGATGCACTTAAGCGCTTCAAAGATGATGCTAAAGAGGTTAGCCAAGGATATGAATGTGGGATTACGATTAGAAACTTTAACGATGTTAAAGAAGGCGATGTCATTGAAGCCTTCGTTATGCAGGAAATTGAGCGAAAATGATCATTGGGCTAGCAGCTTGTGAATGTATCATTTATGATTCACATTCATTAAAAGAAAAACGAGCTGTATTGCAAAGAATTCTTACCCGTTTGAAACAAAAATATAATGTATCTGTCTCAGAGGTCGATTATCAAGATGTATGGCAGCGGACAAAAATAGCCATTGTTGCCGTATCATCCTCTCGAGTTTCAACGGAGCAAGAATTACAAAATGCCCTTAAATTAATTGATTCGTTTCCTGAAATTGAACGAACAATTACTGATGTCGAGTGGATTTAACTTTATTCAGTATTTATTTTCCACTTCTATTGGTGGGCGATGAATGCAGATTGGGAAACTATTCAGAAGGGGTTCAATACTTTCTGAATAAAGTTAAGCCTCCGGCGGATGCCTCAGATTTTTTTAAGGAATTTATC
>NZ_JBALOZ010000475.1:0-1376 GCF_036965125.1 Bacillus sp. JJ1503 | reverse complement strand
CCTATAATAAGTTCCTAACCCGAAAATCACTTAATTCTTCTTGAACTAACGCTACCCATTAGTTTAAGTACATTACTTCACAATCTTTAGTTTTCGCGTTAAATAATCCTTTTACTTCTTCTCAACATATAATGTTGAGACCCTAACTAAAAGGAGTGAAATCACATGAGATATTTCCCACGCCAGGGGACAATGAGTCCACAATCCCCTCCTCCAACATTCATACCACCAAAACCTTCTGTGTCCTATATCGTCGATTGTCTATATCAAAACACTTATGTATGGCTTATAAATGGCAGACAATTTTGGTTTTACCCTACTCGTGTGGAATATGGAGAAGTCTCTGGATATAGATGGAACGGTGCTTTCTGGCAATTCTACGGTATTGACCCAAGACTTATAGATGCTGTTGCCTGCCCTCCTATCCCTACATTATACTAAAATCCTTCAAAAGCCTTATCTCGAATAGTCTCAAAATAAAAGATCGTCCCTATCTTTTTATTTTGGAGGTATTGTATGACGAATTTTTATTCATTTCATGGAACTGTCACGGTGATTAGTGAATTTTTCACAGGTCAAAATGGTAAAAAAGAAGGTTGTTATAAATTATTTACAATAGAAAATGAATTGGGATCAATAGTAAATTTCGTGGTTTCACCCTCAACTTATTTCGTTGACCATGAAATGGTCAGAGTAGGAGATCGCGTGACAGGATATTATGATGGAGATTTACCTGCTATTCTTATTTACCCTCCACAATATCAAGCGCTTGTCATGGTAAAAGATAACCCAAATCAGAATGTAATAGTTGATTATTTTAATAACCAATTGGTGAGTAGTGATGGACAATTACAATTAAATTTATCTCCCTATACCCAAATATTATTAACGAATGGGCAACTCTTTTCAAGATATCCAGCGAACCGAGATTTAATTGTTTTCTATGGACCTGCCACAAGAAGTATCCCTGCTCAAACCACACCCTATCGTATAATTGTTTTATGTTGAGCGCATTATTATTTCAACCAGCAATAAAAATAGGTATTTAAAACTCGTTCAGTTTTTGGCGAGTTTTTTATTATATTTTGTTCTTTCCATAACCCTATAAAATTAATATTCCTTATTCAACTAAACTGCACCTATAGTTGTATAACATCCTTGTTTTGAATTAATGTTTCTTTAAGAAGTTTAGCATTTCATTGAAAGCGTTTTGGGATGATTTTTCATTATATTTTGTAGAGTATGGGTCACTAAATCCGTGTTGTCCAAAGTATTTATATGTCTCGATATTCTTCTTCTTATCCAAATTTGATAGTAACTCATCCACACTAAAGGATTGTTCCTCTTGAGGAAAGAATAAAATTATAGGACATAGA
>NZ_JBALOZ010000474.1:1088-8134 GCF_036965125.1 Bacillus sp. JJ1503 | reverse complement strand
TATTATTTGTTTTTTGAGCATAAAGTAGCAATACACTTTGATTATAATCATAGAGGTGAATTGTTGTTTATATATAAAAAATATCATACAGAGTATTAAGAAAATATTGAATTTTTATTAAAATCGTGATTAAATGAAACTATTGGTTGGGTCATCGGGTTATTAACATTAAATGAACATAATTATCTAATCAATCTATTTCTAAAGAGTTTTTTTCCGCCTGTTCTGCAATTTGTATTTATTAAAAATAACCAAATTATATTTTTAGTTTAAAACCTATGATTTTTTAATGATTATTCGGATCTGATCTTATTGTTATTGCCGAGGATGAATAATATCGTATTTTCATGTAGCTCAATTAAGTACTACCAGAGGAGTTTAAGGTTTATATCACGAAATAAATTAAGGAGCTTAAAAATGTATGTAACTATGTTGTTAATCGGTTTTTTATCTGGAATGATTACGGGCTTGTTATCAATTGGAGGAGGAATTATTTTAGTCTTTATGCTAATGTTTGTTTTTCCTTTGCTGACAGGTAAAACTTTCCCGATGCACACGATAGCTGGTTTTTCTATTATGCAAACTTTTTTTTCAACACTTTCTGGTGGATTTTATTATATAAGGAATAAACTTGTCGAACGTAAAGTAGTCTTAATCATGGGTATTCCGGCGTTTATTGGCGGTATGATTGGGGTTTTATTAGCTTCCTATTCCTCTGACTTTCTTTTACGTACCATCTTTGCTTTTCTGGCTGTTACGGCTGCCATTGTAATGCAAATACCCTATAAATCAAATGAGGAATCGGAACCTTTTAACTTTACCCTTTTTTCAACCATCCTAACTGTACTGGCCTGTTTTATGATAGGTATTTCAGGGGGATTAGTAGGAATTGCGGCGGGATTTATTTTTGTACCACTTATGATATTTGTATTCAAGCTTCCTATAAAAAGGGCAATAGGTTCCAGTCTGCTTATTTGTTTTCTTTTAGCATCGGGGAGTTTGATTACTAAACTGAGTATCAGCTCCATACCTACTGGTTATGCGTTTATGCTGATTTTAGGGGGAATCGCGGGTGCCCAAATTGGCGGACGTATAACAAAACGACTGAATTCAATAACATTAAAGAGAATTGCGGCGTACTTAATTCTGCTTGTAAGTATAAAGCTTTTCTTTGATATTTATTCTTGAGCAAAAGAAGGGAAATAAAAACGTACAGTTCAAAGAGCTGCACGTTTTTTGTTTTGTATTAAAGTATGGATAATTTTCCTTAAGTAACGTTAAAGAAGTTCATGATAATCAAATAACCGCCTGTAAAGAGAAGAATCAGATAGGAAATCAATCGAAATGTGCTCTGACTGACCTTCTTAAAAAAGAACTGTCCCAGCAATATGCCTAAAAGAAGCGCAGGAATGGAAATAAGGGAAGAAGTCCAAACGACTGAACTTGTACCGCTAAATATGATTTGTAATATTAAGCTAATGAAATAGACAAAGAGATTGTAGACTAATGGAATATTCCGAAAGCTGTCTTTATCCATTGCACTCCCAGAAAAATAAAGTAACAGAGGTGGACCGGGTATTCCCATGCTTGTCGTTAGAAGGCCAGATATTCCACCAGTCAAGATGTCCCTTTTCTTTGTTTGCTTGATGGTTAATTTTAAAATAAGAAGAACCGTGAAAATCAGAATCAGTACACCCACAATGATCTTTAGCAGGGTGACATCCAAATAAAGATAAATCGGAATTCCTAAGAGAGTTCCTACACTACTTCCTTTTATTAAACGTATTAACAGGGCTTTATCAATTTCTTTTCCTATTTTAAAGATCATAAAGATGGAAAGACAAAGGGAAAGAATAATACTAATTTGAATCGCCGTATGCACGGGATAGAGCAAAAATAAAAACGGTGTGCTTATAACCGAAAATCCGTAGCCCGTACTTGTTTGCAGCAAAGAAGATATTAGGACAATCAGGAATAGGAAGATCCAACCTTCCGCCATNNTATTTATTAAACTGTAAAAACGAGAAGATAAAAGGCAAGAATCCTATTTAAAATAGGACTTTTGCCTTTATCCGTTTATTTCTCCATGTCTAAATTTGATTTAATATATTATCTAGATTTGCTCTTGCAATTTTCTTAATATCCTTGTATTTATTGTTCCCATGAGAATCAATAGAGACAATTAAAGGCCCAAAATCCTTTACCCTGAATTTCCATATGGCTTCAGGCATCAGGTCTTCCCACCATACATCTTCAATGGCTTCTACCTGTGTCGTCTCCAGTGCTGCCGATCCCCCAAGGATAGAGAAATAACAACCATTAAAATCAACACATGCTTGACTCCCATCCTCGAGAAGTCCTCCTTTTCCAATAATGACTTTCATGCCATAATCTTGCATTAATCCCCTAGTAAAACGATCCATACGATAGCTTGTAGTCGTGCCAATACTCACCTTTTCATATGTACCGTCTTCTAACTTTCTGACTCCCGGAGCCGTATGGAGACCGATTGATCCTTGTAATTGTGGAACAAGGTCAGCTGGCAGTTCCACCTTCTTATCAAAAAGGCGAATCAGATTTGCATCACGGATTCCGAAAATGATCCCATCTAAAGTGACGGTATCTCCTGCATATAATTTCTTAATATCTTCATCTGTCAACGGAGCCTTTAATCTATAATGTGCCATAGTACCCCTCCTAGTGGATTTATCAAACCTTGCAATCCTAAAGGCAACTAAACGATTATTCTATAAAATTTATTAAAAAAGGATCATAATTAGAAGTAGGCTGATAGCTCCCATAATAATGGATGAAATTAAACCAACCATTAAGGGGCGTATCCCTACAGATTTAATCTTTTTTAAATCAGTTCCTAGACCTACACTGGCCATGACCATTAATATGACAAATTTAGCAATGAAAGTAGTGGGCTCGATAAAGCTGGATGGCAAAGGGAAAAACGTATTTATCGCAGCAGCTCCAGCAAAAAATAATATAAAGAAAGGAAAGACTTTACTCATTTTTACTTTTTTCTGATCGGGATTCGCCGTTTTGTTTTTAATAGAAATAAAAATTGATAATAGGACAGCAACTGGCACTAGCATTAATGTTCTAATCAATTTAATAACTACGGATGCATCTCCAGCTTCTGTACTGTAGCTATATCCAGCTGCGACAACAGAAGAGGTGTCATGAATTGCTGTACCTGCCCATGCCCCGAACATACTATCTGGCATGGAAAGCAAATGGCCAATAATGGGATAGATTAATACAGCTAATACATTAAAGGCAAAAATTGTGTTAACTGCATAGACGATGTCCTCATCTTTTGCTTTTAGGATTGGCCCTGTAGTGGCAATTGCTGTTGCTCCGCAAATTCCAGTCCCTAAACTAATGAGCAAAGGAATATTCCCTTTGAGTTTAAATAACCTTCCGATGAAATAGGTTAGGCCAATACCGAGGATGACTGCAACTAATACGATAATTAGCGTATTTATTCCAAGCTGGAAGATTTCGGAAAAACTAAAACTAAAGCCAAGAAGAATAATGGCCAGTTTCAATAACTTTTTAAGAGTATAGCCGATTCCAGGATAAAATTCCTCGGGAACAACAAGAAACTGTCTCATGAGGACTCCGATAACAATGGCAATCACAGCCCCGCCGATTAGGGGAAAATCCTTTCCCAAAGAATGGGCGATTAGGCCAATAACAAATGTTAAACCAATACCTGGAAGATTTTGTGACTTAATAAATGGTATTTTCGAATTGGTGACGGCGGATTTTTCTACTTGAAGCTCGCTACTCATTTGAAAACCTCCAGCTTAAATAGTGACTATCAGTAATATCTGTGGATGAAAGGAATAAGGTTTTCTTTTACTCAATTTCATCTCCCTAATTGGGGGATGAAATTGAGCTTAATAGGTGACTCTTATTAAAAATCAAATGAACGATTGGGTTTAATTATGATAACTTTTTGGGAAGCCTCATTAAAATGAAATTCTAGGATCTTCCACTTGAGTGAAGATAGCTCTCATTCTTCGCGCAGGCCAACACATCATATTGACAGCTACCGGGTTACATGTCATATGCGTATCTGCTGCTTCAATATGGACTGCCAATGCTGTCGTACTTCCTCCTAAGCCTTGTGCACCCAATCCCAATTTATTTATTAAAGCAAACAGTTCCTCCTCTAGTTTCCGTACATTTGGATCCGGATTAGGAGAGCCAACTTCACGTGCAGCGGCTTTTTTCGCAAGTGCCGCACATTTGTCTGCTGTTCCACCGATTCCAATTCCAACGATTGTAGGAGGACATGGATTGGCGCCAGATTCAAACACACATTCTAAGACGTATTTTTTAATCCCATCAATACCGGCGGCGGGCGTTAACATTTTTAAATAACTCATGTTTTCAGAACCTGATCCCTTGGGAACAATTAAAATTTCAATCTGATCCCCCTCCACAAATTCATAGTGAATAATAGGGACTTGGTTTCCGGTAGAAGTGCCATGGTTTTTTCTTGTTAATGTGTTTACAATACTGCTTCTTAATGGATGCTCCAGTGTTGCCCGTTCCGTACCTATTCTAATTGCCTGCTCTAGTCTTAGACCATCAAACCGCACTTGATTTCCTACTTTTACAAAGTATACAGGAATTCCTGTGTCTTGGCAGATTAATAATTTTTGATCATCCGCAGTGGAAACAGTCTTGATGAGTGTTGCTAGAATCTCTTTCCCACTTTCTAATTCTTCATTTTCATAAGCTCTTTCTAAGGCAGTTCTAACATCAGGTGGTAAATCCTTAAGGGATTCAATATAAAGAGTTTTGCAGGATTCCTCAACACTTTTATAAAAATCTTTGTCCACTTCCCAAACATGCTTATAATCTGCAGTATAATCGATAACTGTCATAGAGCCCACTCCTTTTCTTGTTATTTGGAAGCCACTTCGATCTTATATCCTTCAATTCTTGACACATCGATACGGGTTTGTTTAGTTTTTTCTACATGATAGCGGGGTTCTCCGTCTTCACCCTTGGTCACGTATATATTGCTTAGCCATTGCTCATCATTGCTTTCCTGATAATCCTCTCTGTAGTGAGAGCCTCTGCTTTCAGTACGCATTAGGGCACTAGCCGTAACCATCTTGGCTATCGTTACCAGATTACGAACATTTAAGAATTCTTGCCATGTTAGATTATAGTGTCGTGAACCTTTCACAGATACACGCTCAATTCGCTTTTCTAATACTCTAAGTTCATTTAAAGCAATCTCTAGATCTTTCCCATTTCGGACCAGACCAACTTTTTCCCACATTAAGTTTTTCAAATCATTACGAATATAAAAAGGATTTTCTCCTTCCTCATTATTAAAAGGCTTTACAATATCGTCAATAAAGGACTGAACTTGGGTATCCGATATTTTTCCAAGAGTGCCGATGGTATTAATGNNCGCCTGCTCTGGCACCAAATACAGTGGAGTCACAAACGCCATTTCCGCCTAGGCGGTTTGCTCCGTGTACTCCACCTGCATCCTCTCCGGCCACAAATAACCCGGCAATATTCGATTCACAGTTGTTCGTTATCCTTACCCCTCCCATATGAAAGTGGGCTGCTGGGGAGATCTCTACGGGCTCCATGCTTAAATCCTTACCAACATCCTGGCAGCGTTCTACCATGCCAGGGAACATTCGCCGCACATTTTCTTTCCCAAGATGGGATACATCCACGTATACCCCACCCAACGGAGTTCCGCGACCTTCCATAATTTCCATATAGGCTGCTCTTGAAACCCGGTCTCTTGTAGAGCGCTCCATACGTTCCGGATCGTAATTTTTCATAAATCTTTCTCCAAGAGAATTGATTAAGTAGCCCCCGGCTCCGCGAAGGCCTTCTTCCAGAACACCCCCATTTAACCGTGAATTCTCGGCAAGCAGTCCTGTTGGATGGAATTGCATCATTTCCATATCCAAAAACTCTGTTCCTGCTCGGTAGCACATAGCCATTCCATCTCCAGATTTCTCAAGGCTAGGTGTTGCAATCTTGTACATGGTGGCGGCACCGCCCGTCCCGACAATAACAGCTTTACAGTGAACGACAATAAATTCGCCGGTTCTCATATTGAGCATTAAACACCCAGCTACTTTGCGTTTTTCTTCATCAAATAATATATCAATAGCCCTTACTTCATCCCATGCGGTGACGTTTGGTTTAGCATAAAGCTGATCACGCATCCGAGAAATAATTTCAATTCCTGTTAAGTCTCCCTTGTGAACAGTCCGGTCGAATGTTTGACCAGCAAAGGGTTTTTGGTGAATCGTTCCATCTTCATTTCTATCAAAAAAGACGCCCATTTTTGTTTCTAACTCTCTTATTCTTTTAGGCGCATCATTAACTAGCGTCCATGCCAGCTCCTGATCATTGATTCCGCCCCCACCTTTGATCGTATCGTTAAAATGCTTTTCAAATGAATCATCTGGATGAAGTACAACATTATATCCGCCTTGTACCATACGGGTACACCCGCTTTTTCCTATTAACCCTTTTGCTGAAACGATAATTTTTAAATTGGGGTTCTGATCAGCTGCATGATGAGCTGCAAATAAACCAGCACCGCCACTCCCCAAGATTAGAATATCTGTCTCTACGTGTTCCAACGAGTTCACCTACTCTTTTTTTAGTGAAAATTTATATAATAATATGTTACTAGGACACAATGACATAAAACATGATGGCACATAAAACCGCACCAATTACGGTAAAAATAGTAAACACACTTCGATTATCTTTTACAATACCGACATCAATTAGAATCACCCTAAAACCATATAAAGCATGGAAAATTAAAGCAAAGATTAAGAGAGCATCTAATAAAGCGTTTAAATGTAGTGCAGAGAAAATGCCGATACCTGGAAGTTTTCCGACCATTGCATAACCACTATAAATTTTTAATGGTAAACAAAAGAGTAGAATTAATGCTGTTACTCTTTGAACTAACCACGCAATATAGCCAACAAAAGGACGTTGTTTTACCTTTACTTCTTGAACAT
>NZ_JBALOZ010000474.1:0-1058 GCF_036965125.1 Bacillus sp. JJ1503 | reverse complement strand
CATTTTTACTTGTTTGCAAACTAGTTGAAGCCATTCCCAAACCATCTCCTATCGTTTAGTCGAATTACCATTTCATACCTATCGCTCTTTTCAACTGCTTCATTTTGATTTTCTGGATTGTTGCCATTGGTTTAATTCCTTTTGGACAAACCTCCACACATGCACTAAATGAACGGCAGCCAAATGCCCCGTCGGTTTCTACGACCATGTCTAGCCTTTCCTCTCTAGCTCCATCTCTTTCATCTGCAATCAAATTGTAAGCTCGGTTTAACGCAGCTGGACCGATAAACTCATCTACACCTCTAAGTGAAACGGTATTACAGGATTGAAAACACAATCCGCAAGTAATACAATCTTGATTTTCATCTATGATTTCTCGTCTTCCTGATGATGGAGGAATAATAGCAAACTCGTCCGTTTCTTCTTTTGGAACAAAATAAGGTTTTACCTTCTCCCAATTTTGAAAGAATTTATCCATATTGACGGCTAAATCTTTTATTACGTCCATGTTTCTCATAGGTTGAACGAGTATTTTATCCCCTAAATGTTCAATTTTAGTTCGGCATGCTAAACGGCCTCGCCCATTAATTACCATCCCGCAGGAACCGCACATTCCCAGTCTGCAAGCACACCGGAACGATAGACTGGGATCCTGATCCTCGACGATTAGAAACAAGCTATCCAATACCGTCATATTTTTTTTAGCTTCAATTTGAAATGTTTCATACTTAGGCTCATCGTCTATTTGTGGATCAAACCGCATAACTGTTACTTCAACATCCTTCATAATCAGTACCCCCAATTTGTGTTGCAAATTAAGAAACTAACTTCTTCTATCCTCCTTTTAATCTTTGATATGGATAGAACCATTGAAATTCTCCCTAGCCTCTGAAATCATGGCATAGTGACCCAACCAATATAAATTTATTAAATCACTATTTAGATTATAATTCAATATTTTTAAAATATTTTGACTAATATTATTTCAAATAAATAAGGAAATGTAAAATTTTAATGTATCCAAAATAATTAGTCAATTTTTTAAAGTGATGTTAAAA
>NZ_JBALOZ010000473.1:0-3252 GCF_036965125.1 Bacillus sp. JJ1503 | reverse complement strand
TAAGTACAATCTTTCACAATCTTATCGATAAATACCAATTTTTCATTAAATGATCCTCTACAATCTGTCTTTTCATGAAGAAGGATAGATGTTGGAATAATAGTCATAGTTTTTTTAATCGGGTATGCCTTCCAGTTAATTAAAAAACAATTTTCACAATCTCCGTACCATATAAAAAGGCGAGCGTTAACGCCCGCCGATATCATCCGAAACAAAAACCATATTGCAGCTAAAACATTTGCTGACATAACGATGAATAAAACAGCGTAAGATTAAAAATTTCTCCTACACTATTTTTTGCTTATGATATTTATGGTCAGTAAGATTCTTCGGTTTACCGTTTGTATCCCAAATCAGATCTGGAGGCTTTCCTACAGGTCTGATGGACTTAAAACGGCTCAATGGCTTTCTCGTTCTTACCAGTTTGAGGCTGATTTTCAATTCTTCTTTCTTCGGCTTCCTTAGGAATTTCTTTAAGGCGTTTATTTACTTCTTCTACTTGATTTGTAGTTCTTATTTCATCCATTTTCAAAAACCTCAATTCATTAAAATATTTTGATAAAAATAGTATGCAGCAGTAACGAAGATTTTATGTCCCCTGAAGTAAGCCACATTTTTTCCACCGGTAATTCACAAGGATTTTTATATAGAGTTGTTCAAATCTGCCATCGTTGTTAAATCGAGTTGCTTTACCCCTTGCTCTAACTTAGAGCGTATTTCCTTACTTAAAGTCGTATCCTGACTTACTCGGGAGAATCAATCAATCCAAGTGGAAGGTGTATTCGGAGTTTTGAAGGAAGATTACGGATTTCGAAGATTTTTAACAAGAGAGAAACAAAGCGTGAAGGTTGAGTTTATGCTTCTGTGTTTTGTCTCTAAACTGAACAAACTTCACAAAAGTATCCAACCTCAAAGTTTAGGTGTCACCCTCTATAAAAATTCAATTGCATAGATTCGCAAGCTAACCCAGTATTTTTGTTATGCCCGAAAACTAAAAAAGCATCTAAGATTTCTGCCATAATCGGCTAAAATCTCGATGCTTTTCATCTGGGATGTTAAAAGAAGGAAGCTGTCTCAATTTTCATTTGAGACAGCCCCTTTTTATGAATAGGATATGCGATTTCGCATTCACCATCGGCATAACAAGTAACTTTGATAGTTCCTGTATTTATTTACAAACAACTGCCTGTTATGCTTTTGGAGCCGTTCCTTCTGCGTTTGATACAACTGCATCGATTTGGATTAAAGCATCTGTAGGTAAAGCTGATACGCCAACTGTTCTTCGTGCAGGAACACCGCCTGGGAAGAATGTTTTGTAAGCTTCGTCTACAGCATCCATATCTTCAATATTCTTAAGGAAGATATTTACTTTAACTACATCGTCCATAACGTGGTTGATACTTTCTACAATTGCCTTGATATTTGTCAAGCACTGTTCAGCTTGCTCTTTTACACCGCCAGCTACCATCTCACCAGTTTTTGGATCCAAAGGCAATTGAGCTGAAAGGTGATTGTAATGAGAGAACGCTACAGTTTGTGTAGATAGGGAACACTTTGGTGCATTGTCAGTATTGTTCGCCCATATAACGATTCCATGTCTGTCTTCAATAGCTTGTGGAGGTGTACCATCTCCGTGTGACACCACTGCTTCAATTTGTACCAAAGCATCCATAGGTAGAGCTGCAACTTCAACTGTTGTCCGTGCAGGGACATAAGCTACGGCTCTGGCGATAGCCGAGTCTGGGAAGAATGTTTTATAAACTTCATTTACGGCTTCAGTATCAGATAGGTTTTTAAGGAAGATATTAATTTTAACAATATCATCAAAAGGAACGTCGATACTTTCTAAAATTGCCTTAATATTTTTTAAGCACTGTCCAGCCTGCTCTTTTACACCGCCAACTACTAATCGGCCAGTTTTCGGATCGATCGGCAATTGAGCTGAAAGATTATTGTAATGAGAGAAAGACACAGTTTGTGTAGATAGCGGACTTGTTGGTGCATTTGCCGTGTTATTTGTAAGCTTAATGAGGTCGCCTGCTTGTGGCGCGTTTGGAATTGTACCTTCACCGTGTGAAACAAGTGCTTCAACTTGCACCAAAGCATCCATAGGCAAAGCTGCAACTGCAACTGTTGTCCGTGAAGGAACATAGGTTGGGAAGAACGTTTTGTAAACTTCGTCTACAGCGTCAACATCTTTGATATTCTTAACGAATACAGTGATTCTAACGACATCGCTCATAACATGATCAATGCTTTCTACAATTGCCTTGATGTTTTTAAAGCATTGTTCAGCCTGCTCTTTAATGCCACCTGCTACCAATTTACCAGTTTTAGGTTCGATAGGTAATTGAGCTGAAAGATTATTGTAATGAGAGAAAGCAACAGTTTGTGAATATAGACCGTTACCGTTTGGAGCATTTTCCGTATTTCTTGCTGTTACTGCGTTATAACCGCTCATGATAGTATTCTCCTTTTAGATAAATATTTATTAACTCAAGTATGCACCAATAAAACCGCTTTAAACCATGGTTCCGTGATTGCATAGACGAAAAACGGAAGTCAGTGATATGGATTTGAAGACTGCTTTGGCTCAACCGATGGCGTTCTTCACGAAGTTGAAAAAACAATTCTCACTAGACACAGATTTCGTTTTTGAGCAAGTGTCAATTATAGCAGGCTTTCTTCGTGTTGACTACTTGTTTCTTGTGAATTGTTTTTTGAGTTGAGTTTTTTTCTGGACAACAACAGTTAAGGGCTGCGTCAAAAAGATGGAATCATTTCGACGCAGCCCTTGCTAAGCTTATTCATTAGCTCTACGAAATTTCTGTCAGATGTAATTCGCCACTACGGATATGAGGTAGATGAGCATATAGCTAAAACTAATTATAGAAATATAGGAACATTTATTTTGGCTAAAAATAAGTTGTTTGAATTCATTAGTCAGCAGCTTAGAAATTTAAACCTTAAGTGTTGAACAATAGAACAACACCAATAAGCTCAACCTAAACCCTATATTAACAAAACAGTATATATAACATAAATTTCCCATTTCCTTATAAAGTGTTATTCCAGAATATGGCCTTAAAATTAAAAATGAGCGCTTCTTTAAAGATAGCGCCCAATTTATGTTTTTCGCTAATCAGTGCATGCCTCCTTTCATGTAAGTTACTAACAATTTTCTTCAAGTTACCCTTCATTTTTCTGCCACATACATGAATAGTGCAGACTTGCTTGGAATATCCACATACA
>NZ_JBALOZ010000472.1:0-1803 GCF_036965125.1 Bacillus sp. JJ1503 | reverse complement strand
CGATAAAAATCTGGGCGCAAATCCGCCAAGGAGGATTTGATTAGAGGTGAATAAATTATGAGCCTTCGAGCAAATAAAGTTGGAGAACAAATGAAGAAGGAGCTTGGCGAAATTATCGGCCGTAAAATTAAAGATCCGCGTGTCGGCTTTGTTACGGTAACCGATGTCCAAGTAACCGGAGATCTTCAGCAAGCAACCGTATTTATTTCTGTTCTTGGCGATGAGGAACAAAGGGAAAATACGCTTAAAGGCCTTGCAAAAGCAAAAGGATTTATCCGTTCGGAGATTGGGCAGCGTATCCGCTTGCGTAAAACTCCAGAAATTTTCTTTGAATTTGATGAATCAATTGATTATGGTAATCGGATTGAAACATTACTCCATCAAATTCATGATGAGGATCGTTCCAAGGAAAAAGAAGATTAATGATAGAAATGGATGTGGATAGACATTTGTCTATCCATTTTTTTCGAATTTAGAAAGGAGGATCACTTTTGGAAGGAATATTGCCGCTATTTAAGCCTAAGGGGATCACCTCACATGATTGTGTATTTAAGCTGCGTAAAATTTTAAAAATGAAAAGAATCGGTCATACCGGAACTCTGGACCCTGATGTGACGGGAGTACTCCCTATTTGCTTAGGGAGAGCGACAAAAGTGGCTGAATATATTACAGATGCAGGAAAAGCATATGAAGGGGAAGTAACGATTGGGTATTCCACCACAACTGAGGATGCCTCAGGAGAAACCGTTGAAGTTAGGAATGTAACAAGTTCATTTTCCAGAAAAGAAATTTTATCTGTTTTGGAAAGCTTAACTGGTGAAATAACGCAAACCCCTCCGATGTATTCTGCTGTGAAGGTAAATGGAAAACGGCTTTATGAATACGCAAGACAAGGGATTTCAGTTGAAAGGCCAACTAGAAGGGTAAAAATCTACTCAATCGAACTTCTAGATGACCGCGATATTTTCAGTGGCGAAGTAATTCAATTCCGCTTCCGGGTATCTTGTGGAAAGGGAACTTATATACGGACGTTAGCTGTTATGATTGGAGAAAAACTTGGTTATCCTGCTCATATGTCTGAGCTAGTTAGAATTCAATCTGCCGCATTCTCCTTACAAGACTGCTTAACATTAGAAGAAATAGAATCCTTCGTTCAAGAAGGCACCCTTTTGCCGAAAATAAAACCGCTTGAATCTGGGCTTTCTCATTTGCCCAAATATACGATAAATGATACAGTAGCAAAGAAAGTAAAAAATGGAGCAGTTTTGCCCATACCAAGTCATTTATCTGAAGCAAAAGGTCCAATTGTTGTTGAAACTGAAAATGGCATTGCTTTGGCCATTTACGAGCATCATCAGCAAAAGCAAGGGTTAATGAAGCCTGTAAAGGTCATTCGAAATGATATGCTGTGAGAACTTTGGGCTTTGAATTTGAAAAAAGGTGAACCGCATGGAAATAATTTCAATTAATCATCCACAATTTGTTAAGAGGGAACTTCCGCTATTATCCATAGCATTAGGCTATTTTGACGGCGTTCATCTTGGACATCAGAAGGTTATTAAGAAAGCAAAGACTATTGCGGAGGAGAGCGGCTTCAAAAGTGCGGTCATGACCTTTGATCCTCATCCCTCTGTTGTATTAGGAAAAAGTGTTAAACATGTAGAATATATTACTCCACTGAGCGAAAAAATTGAGTTGATGGCTAAATTAGGGATTGATTATTTATTTATTGTCAACTTTTCAAGGGAATTTGCGAGTCTATTACCCCAAGAATTTGTAGATCAATATTTAATAGATCTAAAT
>NZ_JBALOZ010000471.1:0-6175 GCF_036965125.1 Bacillus sp. JJ1503 | reverse complement strand
ATTCCATCCCCTTTCCGACATATGTATTAATTATATCTATATTATGTATAATTTTTACAGGTATTTCGGCTAAATCAGGAAGAATGTACTAGTCATTCCAAGTCTAATGAGGAATTATGAAGAAAAATAAATAATTTAGACAAGTTCTTCCCCCCTATCAGCATATCTATAATAATGGACAAACATTTAATGGGGGGAGAAAGCAAATGCCATTTTTGATTTTGAAAAAAAGAGCCATCATCATGTTTTTAGTTATCTTTGTAGCAGTAGCCTCTGCATCAATTTGGTTAATTGTTAACAAAGGTGCGATATCTGTATTTAACCAAGAGGCAAATGAGGAAGTTCGAGAAATTCATATGGTGACAGGAGAATTTAAAGCTAAGCTTCCAAATGGGAAAGAGATTGAGTCATACCGTTGGGACCCGGGAACGATTTTTGTGAAAGAAGGAGAAAAAGTAAATCTTATTATTTCAGGCGTGAATGGGGCTGAGCATCCATTTTCTATTGAAGGAACCGATATTAAAGGAATTGTGAAAAAAGGTGAGGATACGGTTGTCCCTCTCCATTTCAAAAAAGAAGGGATATATAGATTAATTTGTCATACCCATCATGGAAAAGAACAAAATGGACCGATGATCGCGTATATTGTGGTGGATTAAAAAAACAGCGTTAGGAATTTTCCTAACGCTGTTTATCCTTTATTTCCACCAATTGTCATGCATGCTTGCTGGCATTCTTCTTTTATGCTCAGACAAGAGATAGCGTCTCTCAATTTTATCAACTGCATCTTGGCTTACTTGTTTACCCTCGAGATAATCATCGAGTTCATCGTATGAGATCCCAAGTTCTGTTTCATCTGCCTGTCCCGGTTTTAGATCAAGAAGGTCTGCTGTTGGCACTTTTAAATAAAGCCTTTCATCGGCACCTAATTCCTTTAGAAGTGCTTTTCCTTGCCGTTTTGTTAGCCCGGTCAGCGGAGTGACATCTGCACCCCCATCGCCAAATTTCGTATAAAAGCCTGTGATGGCCTCTGCAGCATGGTCAGTGCCAATGACTAGCAACCCGCTCTCTCCGCCAAATGCATATTGGGCAATCATTCTCATTCTTGCCTTTACATTACCCTTCTGATAATCACTTAATGAGTTATTTATTACAATTGAGTTATATTCATGTTGAATGTCATCTACGGCTGATTTAATGTTAAATACATATTCCCGATCAGCTTTAATAAATGAAAGTGCCAGCTTTGCATCTTCTTCATCTCCTTGAACGCCATAAGGAAGGCGAACGGCGATAAACATGGCTTCATGGTCCTCTTTCCGTAACTCTTCTACTGCCAGCTGCGCCAGTTTCCCTGCAAGTGTTGAATCCTGCCCGCCGCTAATGCCAAGAACATAACCCTTCGCTCTTGTTTTTATTAAATATTCTTTTAAAAAAGTAATTCGATTTCTGACTTCTTCCTTTGGATCTATATGTGGATTGACATGCAATTTCTCCATTATTTCCTTTTGAATTGTCATTTTTCTTCCTCCCGCTTAACGATGCTGTCCCATTCCCCTGATCTTATTTAAAGCTTGTTCACTTTATCTTTTACTCTTCTAATATGCTCCATTTTATTATCCCAGCATTTCTGACTTAAGTCGACCGGATATTCTGCTGGATTTAATGAACGCCTGTTTTCCTCCCAAAGTAAAGATAGATTTTCTTTAACAAATTGTTGAATATCTGTCAGTTTAGGTATTGTGTACACTAGCTTACCGTTTACAAATATATCCTTATGCAGCTCTTTTGCTTCAAAATTAGAAATATACTTCTTTATATACGTGTGAACAGGATGGAACATTTTCAACCGTTTTTCTTCCTGTGGATTTTCGTCCTCTAAAGTAATATAGTCCCCTTCGGACTTTTGGTTCTCTTTATTAATAATCCGATATACCCTTTTCATTCCCGGTGTTGTCACCTTTTCTGGGTTTCCGCTGATCTTGATCGTATCGACCATTTGACCTGATTCGTTTTCAATAGAGACGAGCTTATAGACAGCACCTAAAGCAGCTTGGTCATAGGCGGTAATTAATTTAGTACCAATACCCCATGAATCTATTTTTGCCCCCTGCCCCTTTAAGTTTAAGATCGTATATTCATCCAGATCATTTGAGGCAACTATTTTGGCATTTGGAAAACCAGCTTCATCAAGCATTTTTCTCGCTTCCTTAGATAAATAGGCCAAGTCTCCACTATCTAGCCTAATACCTATAAAGTTTATTTGATCTCCGAGCTCCTTTGCGACTTTTATGGCATTTGGCACACCCGATTTCAATGTATCATACGTATCAACTAGAAAAACGCAATTTTTATGTCTTCTTGCATATTTATGGAAGGCAGTATATTCATCCTGGTAGGCTTGAACAAGTGCATGGGCATGTGTACCTGAAACAGGAATATTAAATTTCTTACCTGCTCTTACGTTAGATGTTGACTGAAATCCTCCTATGAAAGCAGCTCTTGCTCCCCAGATGGCTGCGTCCATTTCATGTGCTCTTCTAGATCCAAACTCCATCGCCGTTTCTTCGCCTAGTACTTCCTTAATCCGAGCAGCCTTTGTCGCAATTAACGTTTGATAATTAATGATGTTCAGAAGAGCCGTTTCGATTAATTGTGCCTGTGCAAGCGGTGCCTCGATTCTCATAAGCGGCTCATTTCCAAATACAAGTTCTCCTTCTGACATTGAACGAATGGAGCCTGTAAATGTAAGTGTTTTTAAATATTCAAGGAAATCCTCCCGATAACCTAATACGTCTCTTAAATATGTTATATCACTTTCAGAAAAATGGAATTGATTAATATATTCTATTACTCTTTCCAGTCCAGCAAAGACTCCATATCCATTATTAAAAGGAAGTTTACGGAAATATAAATCAAACACAGCCTTTTTATTATGAATTCCGTCTTCCCAATAGGTTTCTGCCATATTTATTTGGTATAAGTCAGTATGCAGAGTTAGACTATCATCCTGAAAATAATGATGCATTAAAAATCCCCCTAGCAAAGTATTAATACTACCATTTTACCCTCTAAATTGTAGGATTACACAATATTGAACCGATAGAAATGTATATAAAAAACTAAACAAAAGGACTTGATAGAAAAAAGTCACTTTGTTTAGCTTTGATTTTTTTTAGCAGCCATTTGAAAAATTACAAAAGGCGTGCTTAATAAAACAGGAAAAATATAATAGCTAAGCCGATAAAACATGATAATTAACAAGCTTAATTCTGCTGGAATCCCGTATGTCTCCATTCCAATAAGAAAAACTAAGTCAAATGACCCAATCCCTCCTGGAATAAGGCTAATGATACCTGCACAAGCCGAGATAATCACGATCGGAAAAATAATTGAAAATGGAACAGCTACGCTCAATAAGTGAGCAATCCCCCATATACATATTCCAACAAATAACCATTCAAATATGGAGATGGTTATTAATTCAGCAATAAAACCCTTTTGTAAGTTTTCCAAGCTCCAAAACTTTTTTCTAAATGAAAAAAGAATAAGTAAAACCGGTGTATAGGCTGCAATAGCCCAGACGGCAAATTTCATAAACTTGATTTCGGCATAAACATGCATATCCGTAAATGCTACTTGCCAGGAAAGAATAGATAGCCCTGTTAAATAAAACAGAGAAATTTTTGCAATGATCCTAATGACAGGAATAGAATCAGTCGCATATTTGCGATAATAAATAGATCGTAAAGTTGCTCCGGCCACCCCGCCAAATCCAACTAAATTTGAGAAAGCATTTGCAGATAAGGAATAAAAAATAAACTGCCTCTTTCGAACTCTGCTTTTAAAAATTTGAAAAAGAACCACATCATAAAAAAACATCGGAATCAAGGCAATTAATCCAAGGATAAATATCAAAATAATTCTCTGGAGAGAAAGCCTGTCTAAATATAGGTCAATTAAGTTCCAGTTAAAATCCTTAAACAAACCTTTCGCTTCATAGCTGATTAATAGCAAGATCAGAATTGGAAATAAAACCTTTGCAATTGTTAATAACGTTTTTCGCTTAAAAAAAGACAAAATACCCCACCGTTCAATCAAATAGTCAGTCCATCCTATATTCTATTACTTCCTTAATATTGGTACAACCATTATATTTAAGCTCCCATTAAATTGGATAGTGTTTTCAATTGCACCGTAATCAAAAATCAATTATAATTTACCCATTGCCCTAAGATACCGAGGTGAGTATATGTTAGATTTTTTGATGGATGCTTCCAATATTCCGGCTGATCATGCCATCTATGTCAGTTTTATATTAGGGCTCATGATGAAATTTTTATGGGTATGGAATATCCAATACTCTTTTCATGATTCAATAAATAATACAGATCGATTGGATTCTCATACAATTATTCCAATTCAGCATTTAAGAATGAATGTTCAAAGGAATCCATTTTTAATTTGGATATCAAAATGTGCAAGAAAAATAGATGATCAAAGCGATGATCCAGACAGTGACTCCTTCCAACTAAGTTAAAACAAGACTAGGAGGAGTCACACAAATGAAAAACAAGAAAAATATTTTTCTTTTCACGCTAATATCAGTAGCAGTCTTATTATTATCAGCATGTTCTTCACAAAATGGCCAAAGCAATGATGGATTTTTTCATAAATTTCTTGTCGAACCATTTTCAATACTCATTCATGGAACAGCTGCCATTTTTCATGATAATTATGGGATTGCGATTATCATCATTACTCTTGGCATTAGGCTAATACTTATGCCGTTTATGTTAAAACAGTATAAAAACCAGCGCCTCATGAAAGAAAAAATGGACGCTCTAAAGCCTGAAATGGACGAGATCCAAAAGAAATTGAAAGAAACAAAGGACCCGAAAGAACAGCAAAAGCTGCAACAAGAATTAATGGGACTTTACAAGAAGCATGGTGTGAATCCGCTAAATATGGGATGTCTGCCAATCCTTATTCAAATGCCAATTTTAATGGGATTTTATTATGCCATAAGAGGATCAGAAGAAATTGCCACCCACTCCTTCTTGTGGTTTAATCTTGGTCACGCTGATATTTGGATTACAGTTGCTGCGGGGATCGTATACTTCTTTCAATTCAAGGTTTCACAGGCAACAATGCCTATTCAACAGCAGCAACAGATGAAATTTATGGGGCTCTTGTCTCCGATTATGATTGTAATGGTTTCTTTAAATGCACCAGCTGCATTACCACTATATTGGACTGTCGGCGGTATATTCCTAACGATTCAAACAATAATTGGGAAAAGGCTTTACCCGTCTGAAAAAAAGGAAGTACTGCAAACATCAAATTCGATTAGCGACAAATAGAAAAGAGGGTGATTTAATCACCCTCTTTACATTTTCCCTATGATAAAGCCAAAAAATGCAAGCACTATCCCTAATAAATAGGTTAACATTAAATAGGTAATGCCTTGTACCTTTTTATTTGCCTGCAGAAGCATAACAGCCTCCAAATTAAATGTTGAATAAGTGGTGAATGCACCCATAAACCCTGTTCCCATTAAAAAATGAATATGCTCACCTTCACCCATTCCGATGATGACTCCTAATAAAAAAGACCCCACTAAATTAACAAAAAGCGTTCCAAAAGGGATTTTATCCTGTACATGACTATTCAATAGTATAGAAAGTTTATACCTGCAAATAGCTCCAAGGAATCCGCCTATACAGATTAACAATATATTTATGATCATTTTTCTTCCTCACGATCCCGCTGTTCCACTAATTTAAAGCCTAAGTAAATGGCAGCTAGCCCCCCAAATAAGCTAATGAAAACATATAAAAAAGCAAAAAAATACGATCCGCGAGTCAATAATAGAACGGCATCTGAGCTTAATGCTGATAACGTTGTAAAGGAGCCAATTGCTCCCGTACTAATAGCAACCTTTAATTGTTGATTCATTCTCCCGCTTAGGCTGAATTTCTTTGTAAATAATCCTAAAAGCAGTGCTCCAATAATATTGGTTATAAGTGTACCGATGGGAAAACCTTCTCCCCAAAGGGAAACAGAAATCGTGAATAAGAAAAATCTAAGGAGACTTCCAACTATACCCCCTATCCCAATAAATACATATGTCAATAAAATCTCCTGCTTTCATTATTAGTTCATTAGATAATAA
>NZ_JBALOZ010000470.1:299-3268 GCF_036965125.1 Bacillus sp. JJ1503 | reverse complement strand
AGATTTTAATGTTAATAACACAATGCTAGAAAATTATTATTTCTTTAAGTGGAACTTAATTTCGTTTACAGCATTTTTAGCAAAACTCTTTGCTTCCTCCATGCTTTCCCCCGCAGCAATTACATAGGCATATCTATGCCCCATCGATAGAGGAGGAATCAGCAGCGTTCCTTTTCTCGGTTTTACATATACATCAACGACTCCAGGGGATTTTCTAGCTCTACCCTTCCCAGACACTCTTTCTAAAATTCCCTTTTCTGAAACAATAAGGTATTGGGTGAACACGAATTTCTTATGTTTCGGTACTAAGGAAGGGCTGCCCCCTAATTGTAATAACAGTGTTTCTTTAACTAAATTAAAGCCAAAAGCAGCTTGTATCATTTTATTCATTGCGCCTCCGGAAATTCTCGGATTGATTTCAATGAGCTTCCACCCATTCTTACTACGTCTCAATTCCAGATGCAAGGCTCCATTGACAATTCCAAATTGATTAACAATAGACTGAAGAACCCTAGCTATTCCCTTTTCAATTTCGTCAGGTATTTTCGCCATTACCCCATAGCCCGTAATAATAAATCTCTTCCCCTTCGTAATTTCTTGCTCAATAATGCCAGCTATCATCACCTTACTTTTGTAAACGACTGCCTCTACCAAATACTGGTTTCCATCAATATATTCCTCTATAATAATGGACTCTTTCGGCTCTCTTTCTCGCAACATGAGTGTATGCTTTTTTAATTTATCTTCATTTTCGGCTAGCAGTGCATCTTTTGAACCCGTCGAGTTTGGCGATTTGACCATGACGGGAAAATTAAGCTTTGATAGGATTGATTTGAAAGAGATCTCCTCTCCGGGTTTAATGATGATAAATTTAGGCGTGTAAGACTTGTTCATTAAAAATGATCTTGTTTCTTCCTTGCTATTCATCTTTTGAATAGCTGTTGACGAAAAATAGTTCTTACAAAATTCATCACAAAGAAGGGAGGCAATATGAACATATGAATCTATAAAACTGACAATCGTTTTTAATTCCATCCCTTCTGATTTTAATCGCTTTATTTCCTCCTTCATTTCAGAAAGATTATCCGTATCAATAAAGATCATTTTATGAACATCCGTGTACTCTTCCCTCTGCTGCATTTGCTTTTCGTTTTTAGTAAAAACAACGGTGAAGAAACCTAGGCTCTTAGCTGCCCCTATGGCATCTCTGCTTGAACCCGATTTATTCGTGCCTATAAAAAGTATCGTCTTCAAAAGGCCCACTCCCTATAAAAATTTAAATCAAACTATCTCGATATATATGTTTATGAAACTTACACAAATTTGTATGGTTATCTATACTATACAAGCAATTTATTATATAAAAGCTGCTTTACCTTAGAATCAAACTGAATAGCCGATATGTGTGATAACGCTCAAAACACTAAAAAATCACTAGTTATCTGCACAAGCAATGTAAGTGACTGAACATAGTATATTAGTAAGGAAAGGAGTGAAATTTACAATGAATCGCCTCTCTGTGAAGGAAATCAGAACGATTATAGACGGGAAATTAATCAAGGGTTCTGATCATGTAGAAGTCCAGTATGGCGCCTAACGGCTTAAACATATAAAGAAAAAAATACAATCTTATTTGCAAAATATAAAATAAGAAATTGGGATGATCTAAAAGAGTTTTTTCCGTTAGTACTTGTCACACATAAAAAGTACGAGAATAATTGCCATTTGGATAATCTAACCATTTTTCCAAGTGGAATCTGCAGAAAAGGCATACTGGGAGTTTCTAAATTATTACCGAAACCAGTTTGACATTCCTATTGTTGCCGTAACCGGGACTTGGTTAGCACCAAGTTTATAATGCGTTGGCTGCTCTCGCCGCTGTCCATGAAATGGGTATGGATCTTCAAGAAGCTGCTAATCGCTTGAAATCATTTCGAAAATTTGATAGACAGCTCCAAGTGGTTGAAGGGATAAATGGATCGACACTGATAGATGATACATAGAGCATAACTTCCACTTCTTTAGAAGCAGCAGTAAAAGTATTAACACAGCTTGGGCAAGACAAGAAAAAAGTCGCAGTAATTGGAAGCATTCTTGGATTAGGGCCTTGGGGTGAACCTATTAATAAGCAGGCAGGAGAAATGATTGCCATACATGATGTCGATATTCTAATTGCAATTGGGAATAATTTAGCACGTATAATGGCAGATCAAGCAGAGAAAACCAACCCGAAAATGCAGGTCTACACTTTTAACAGTAATAGGGACACTTATCGCCTATTAAAAAAGATTGTAGATGAAAATTCAATTGTTCTATTTAAAGGAAATATGTATGCCAATGACATAATTGAATTGGCAGCAAAATTTCGGAAGGAACAGTAAATGTAAATCGGACTTTAAATTAGGACAAACACTGTGCCACTTCTCTTAAATCATTAATAAACTACAATATTCCAAATAGAAAGGGGGGGAAATAAATGGGTGTAATTTGTACGTGTGGAGTTTTGGTTCAAAATCCTCAAAACCCAAATGATGAAGCTGTTTCAAATAATAATAATGTTAGATTCGTGGGACAAACAGGAACAGTAAACGGTAACTTGTTTTACATGGCAGATGTTTGTGTCACAAGATTAGCAACTTCATCTCTATCTTTAAGATTTGAAGAAAACGTAACCACACCACCTGGACCAAACAACTTCACGTTTACTGCAACTTCCATTACTTCTGTTGTGTGTAATCAGGAAGGCCAAAACTGCAGCATCACTGTAACTGGTACTGGGACAGTCAGTGGTCAATCAGGAACCTTTGCTTTTGAAGCAGTGTTTAGAGACATGGTTGGACAAGCACAGGTTGATAATGTTCAAAGTTTTGTAATTACAGGTTTCTTTAATCAAACTGGCGCCGCTCCTATTGATCAAGGCTCTATTATTGCTCAAGGCTGTCAAGAATTGTAACAGCCTTAGAACTCTC
>NZ_JBALOZ010000470.1:0-248 GCF_036965125.1 Bacillus sp. JJ1503 | reverse complement strand
AGGAAAGTCTAAGTGTATTAAAGTAATATTGAATTTAAAATCATGTTTCTGCTTAGGATATCGCATAAGAAAAAACTCTTTGTCTGAATAAAATAATGTATTAACAATTTTGGGAGATGGGAACATTGAAGCCCAGCAAAGGTCGAATGAGTCAATATAGAATATTAAATTCAGATGAAAGCCTCTCTAAGTATCTTTTAGAAACTGATTTATTTTCTGAAGCATCATTATTTTCATTTTTAGAAAAG
>NZ_JBALOZ010000469.1:3004-5559 GCF_036965125.1 Bacillus sp. JJ1503 | reverse complement strand
ATCCAATGTATAGATTGTTTCCAAAACTGGCTGCTTCTCTATTAATTGAACGAGCAAAGTTGCAGCTTTTTCCCCTAATTCATAGATGGGCTGAACGACTGTTGTTAATTCAGGTGTTGTAGCAGTTGACATCATGATTCCATCAAACCCAACAATTGCAATGTCCTCGGGCACCTTTTTTCCAAGCTTATGAACGGCTTTAATCGTTCCGATGGCACTAGTATCATTTGCCGCAAATATCCCATCAATGTCAGGGTGTAGTTGCAAAAGCTTCATAGTTGCATCAAATGAAGTTTGCATGGAAAAATCTCCTTCAGCGATGAATGTTTCTTTAAACCAAGGCTCCTGACTTACAATTTCCCGATATCCTTTACATCGCTCATCAGCAGTAAAAATATCGTGCGGGCCCCTAATATGAGCAATTCGCTGTCGCCCTAATTCTTTCAAGAAACTTGCAGCAAGTCTTGCACCTTTTCTATTTTCAACTATGATTGTTGGCAGGCCCTTACTTATTTCCCGATCAATGCTGACAATAGGGATCTTAATCTTCTCAATCTGCTCAGCAGTCATGGTATTAGATGCTACGATTAAACCATCAACGTACTTCTGCATCATCATATCCAAATAAACCTGTTCTTTAGCCCTATCCTCATCTGAGTTGCACAGAATCACTGTATATCCAAGCTTTATTGCTACGTCCTCAACTGCTCGAGCTAGCTCTGGAAAGAATGGATTCATAATATCTGGAAGCATTAAACCTATCGTTTTCGATTGTTTCTTAAAAAGGCTCCTTGCGACTGCATTCGGCTTGTAGTTCAATTCCGCAATCGCCTGCTCGATCTTTTTCCTGGAATCTTCGCTTACATAACCTTTATTATTTAATACTCTTGAAACAGTAGCTACAGAAAGACCTGTATGCTTTGCGACATCCTTAATTGAAACCATTTTGTCACCTCATTGACCTGTAACCGGTTACACATATTTTATAGCAGAATCGTTTTACTAGTCAATAAGAATTTTGTCGAATCCTGTATAATATGTCATACAAAATGAATATATATGACATATTTATTTACATTTACTCTGTTCTTTTTCAGCCTAAATCCATATTTGGTTATTAATGGTTTGGATATAAAAATAGCGAACAGTGACATTTGCTGTTCGCTATTAAACTCCTCTATTATTGTTATTACTACTTTTCGTTTAGGATAAGCTCACTAATCTTGAACAATCCGAATGGCGTCCTGATCCAAGCTTTCCACGCCTTGTTTGAAGGCCAGTCTTGTTTTAAATCGATAAGATAAAGTGTCTGTCGATATTCTGGCATTGTTTGGCAAAAGGAATGAGAATGGAATTTTATTAACAGCTTCAGACTGAATGATTTTAGTAGTTAATATAGTGATAGAATCCACAATTTCTTCGCTTTCATCTGTCCTATTAAAGGTGACCAAATCACAATCTATCCTTTTCAGTTCTTGTGATATCGTGCCTCCCTTAATCAAGAAATGTCCCTTTACGACTTCACCTGGACGGTATATTTCTTTATCAAGTATCAGATCAATCTGTGCTGAACCTATTCCTATTAATGCCATATATTTTCTTAATATCATGTATACTCTCCTGTTTATATTTTGGGTTCTTGTGTCTATTTATTAATGAATGAATTTTGAACTCGTCTCTCTATTAAAGCTTCCATTTTGAAGTTTTTTATAAATAAAAGCAATACCATTCAATAAAAAATCGGGAATTTTCTTCGGTAAATAGCGCTTATTATAGAAGCGGTAGAACGCTTCCTTTAAATCCGCCCACTGGGTGCATAATTTGGATTGTCTAAATCGAGCTACATCAATAATTTTAATTTCATTATTAGATGTAATAATAATGTTTCGCAAATGAATATCAGATGGATTTAACCCTTGTTCTCTAGCTAGCTGTAAAGCTGCATCTATTTCCTTTACCTTTTCTTCAAAAATCGGTATACCCTTTGTTAGGCATTCAAAAAGTGTATGCCCATCTATATAATCAATGACTAAATAATTAGGGCCTGCCTCATATAGAGTGGGAAAATAACGGATATGCTGAATCGATTTGTAAATTTCCCCCTCCTCCTTAGCTAGATGGGTATAATCAGGGAAAAATACCTTTATTGCTTTAGTAGATTGTTGAATTCTAAATACATACGCACTTCTTCCCTTTCCAATCAAAGTTAGCGATTTATCGTAATCCAAAAGCTTTTGTTCGTTATGAGTAGTGATCATTTTGACACTTTCAGCTAAATTAGTAAATTGAAAAATAGTAGACACGCTCCCCTAGTTATTTGTTTAACGAACAATCAAAAAAGGCGTTATAACCGATTTTCTGGTTATAACGCCTTATACAAAAAGACCTTACCAATAAATCGGTAAGGTCTCGCAAACAATTTAAAATTGCCAATAAAGCCGAGGATTTAATCCCGTAATGACGACTTTATTGTAATGCTACTCCCCTTAAACGGAAGAATTATTCATTTTCGTTAATCATAGTATAATAGCAATTTTTGAATGAGTCAAATAAAC
>NZ_JBALOZ010000469.1:0-2995 GCF_036965125.1 Bacillus sp. JJ1503 | reverse complement strand
AATAATTGTAGCACCAAGAGTTTTTTCAAAATGTGTAAGCGCCCATTCGTGCCCGGTTGGATTGAAAGAAGCAACGGCGTCTTCATAGATAAAAATATTGTAACCTTGGTTATAGGCATCAATAGCCGTATGAAGGACACATATATCCGTACATACACCTACTATATAAATATCTGTAATTCCCCGCTCTCTAAGTTTTATAGATAGATCTGTCCCGGCAAATGCGGAATATCTTGTTTTATCTATATATTGAACATTCTTTCTCATCTTATTTTCATCGTAAACATCCTTTAGTGCACCATACAAATCTCTTCCTTTTGTATGCCAAATATTATGGGGCGGAAACAATTTCGTTTCTGGATGAAAGGGATCTCCTTCTTCATGTACATCTATTGCAAAAACGACATAATCATTTTTTTCTATAAATTCTTTTGTGATTTCTGTAATTCTCTCTTCTAAAGCTTGACCGGGTTTTCCACATGTTAATGTGCCGTCTTCTGCAACAAAATCATAGGTGTAATCTACATTAATTAATGCCTTTTTCATAGCTATGCACACTCCTACTATTTTGATTACTTTCATTCATCTTCCAATTCAATCTTATCTTTGCGTTTCTTAATATTCAACTAATTGAGTAGGTTATTGAATTTGATTGACCCTTAATCTTTAGAAAAAAAATTAGGAAGTTGAAAACATCAACTTCCTTTCATTACATAAATCCTTATCTTTATTCAAATAATGGGCTCACAGCTTTTTCATTGTGAATACGATCGATTGCTTCTACAAGTAATGGAGCAACAGATAATAAAGTAATTTTATCTATTCGTTTTTCTTCAGACAGCTTAATTGTATTCGTAACTACTAATTCTTTAATGGGTGAGGACTCAATCCGTTCAATAGCAGGGCCCGATAGAAGTGCATGGGTGCAGCAGGCGTATACCGCTTTTGCTCCATTCTCGATTAAAGCATGAACACCAGTCGTAATGGTTCCAGCTGTATCAATTAAATCATCAATAATAATGGCGTTTTTCCCTTCAATATTTCCGATAATGTGCATGATTTCCGTTTCATTATGCTCAGGACGACGGCGATCAATAAGGGCCAGTGGCACATTGAGCAAATTAGCCATCTTTCTTGCCCTAACAACTCCTCCATTATGCGGGGCCACAATGACAAGATCATCCAATGCCTTTTTCTTAAAATAATCAGCCAGAATTGGAATTCCGGTTAGATGATCCACGGGTTTGTCGAAAAAGCCTTGCACTTGCGGAGAATGGAAGTCGATTGTCAGGATCCTAGTTGCTCCTGCCATTTCCAATAGGTTAGCAATGAGCCTAGCTGTAATGGGCTCCCTAGAACGGGCTTTTCGATCTTGACGCGCATAGCTGTAGTAAGGCATTACAACATTGATCATTTTAGCAGAAGCTCTTTTTAAAGCATCAATCATAATAAGGAGTTCCATTATATGTTCATTCGTAGGCTCTGAAGCCGATTGAACTAAAAATACTTCACTTCCTCTGACACTCTCTTCAATTTGAATTTGAATTTCTCCATCACTGAATTGTTTGCTTGAGCATTTCCCAAGCTCACAACCTAGAACCTGTGCCATTTCTTCAGCAAGCTCACGATTTGAGTTTAAGGTAAACATTTTGAAATTGTCTTTTAGTATGTATGACACCGTTTTACCTCCAAGGTATTTTATCATTTTTGGTTATTATCATTACTTTATATTACATGAAATGTAGTTATGAAGAAAGCTTTAACTGCTTATGCAAACCAATGAAATGTACCTCATTTAAATAGAAATAAACGAACAGCGAGTGGCTCAATACGATGCTGCCTTTTCTTCTATTAGAAAAACCTATTTTCACCAATACAAAACACTAGTACGCAAGTAAATTTTGCGCAAAATCTCTATTATAGAGCAAAAAAGTCTTGCATGTGAATCACATAATAAATCATTGTACAACATATATCCCTATAAAACTAGACTTGGCATACTTCTTGCATTATTGTATGGTAGTTTGTGAGACTACTTCCGAAGTAGTACCAAGCTTGAATTCTTATTACTTTTTTCAAAAATCCTAGGAGGAAGTGTAGAAATGAGCACTTTTAGCAACATCATGATAATTGGGGTATCAGTCCTTTTTATCGTCACCTTATTACTGATTCTTATTGTATTGGTTTCAGTATTGGTCATTAGAAAGCGGGATTTGTCACAAACTCAGCACTCAATCAGACGAAATTTCCCTATCCTTTCTCGTATTCGGTATCTTTCCGAACATATTGGTCCAGAGTTAAGACAGTACTTTTTTGAAGGAGATCATGAAGCTAAGCCTTTTTCACGACTAGACTTTCATTATATTGTGAAATCAGGGAAATACGCTAAAAACATCATTGCTTTCGGAAGCAAGCGCGATTTTGACAAACCCGGTTTTTATATTCGAAATGCATTTTTTGCGAAACAACTCACAGATTTACAAGCTGATAATGAAAACCTTATTATTACACATAAATATGTGGAGGATAAAGATACACTTTTTTCCCGTCATGAGCATCGAGAGCAAGCTCAAATAAAGCCGTGGCACTATACAGATGCAGATAAGATTATTATAGGAAAAGACTCCTGCCGCTATCCATTCACGATCAAAAGCCCTGTGGCCATGAGCGGAATGAGCTACGGAGCCCTTGGCGATCATGCGATTTCGGCACTCTCCTATGGTTTGAAAGACGCAGGTGCCTATATGAATACAGGTGAAGGCGGACTATCGCCCCACCATTTAAAAGGCGGAGCAGACATTATGGTCCAAATTGGCCCAGCGAAGTTTGGATTTAGAAATCCTGACGGAAGCTTTTCATATGATTTGCTTCGTGAAAAAGCAAGCAATCCACAAGTGAAGGCTTTTGAAATAAAACTAGGGCAAGGGGCGAAAATTCGGGGTGGTCACATTGAAGGTTCAAAAGTCACGCCTGAAATTGCTGAGATCCGAGGAGT
>NZ_JBALOZ010000468.1:0-2474 GCF_036965125.1 Bacillus sp. JJ1503 | reverse complement strand
TGATTGGTTTTTCAAGTGGTGCATTATTTCTTCATTTTTATGATTGGAGTTCAGGAGGAACAGGAGAAGGTGCAGGATATGGTGGAGCATTCTTAGGACTTATAACCTTAGCTAATGGGGTCCTCATTCTGGTGATTGGAATTATTAGATGGATTGTAAAACTGTTCTTGTTAGGAGGTCTAAAAAGTGAAAAATAAAACTCGTTTAATTATTACACTAATATGTAGTTTGCTTGTTTTTGCTTTTGGTATGTTTAGAATACTTACTGAATCACTTTCTTCAGCACCTATGTTTGTAGCATGTTTTTTCGCAATTACTGGGTTTATCGGAATTGTTGCAAACGGGGCAATGCTAAGAAAATCACAATCTAATTAGACAATCCAGACGTACGATTCCTAATATGGAATCGCTTTTTTCTTGTTCAACTCCCATGAAAACTTAAAAAGCTCAAAACCCAGAAAAAAGCATAACAAAATTGACCCAGTAAAACGCTTTTTAAAAAAAGGCTGGGCCTTCTGAGTGTTCATTAGACAGGGGAATCCATTTTCATTCTCTGTGGTGAAGCGCTAATTTTTGCGCTTCATGGATGGCTAACGGGTGAGATTGTTCAACAGGGACGGTCGCTTTTTCACTAACATGCAGGTTACTTTAATAAAAGTTAATTTAAAATGACTGAAAATTACAAGTATTTATGTTAAGATTTCAGTGGAGGCGGTACATTTTGCAGAAGGTACTTTTATTGTTTTGTTTTTTTGTAATATTAGTAGGCTGCTCAAACAGATCTGAAACAGAGCCGATACATCCATTGTTCTCAAATGATGAAAGCAAATATTCCCTATTAGTTGTTGACGATACTGGAATATACAATCTTGATAATGAGTGGAAGACGAAAAATGGTATAAAGAATGTCAAAAAAATACATGGAAGAACTTCTTTAGAGGATACAGCCAATTCATATAAATTCTTAGAGTTAGAAGAAACACCAACATTTATTGTATTTGATGTAAAGGATGTTGTATTTAAAACTAATAGTGAAGAGGAATTGATTGAATTTTTATTAGAAAACAATCCAAATTAATTTATAGAAAAAGAATATCTTCTTTCTTGAACTAACGGGTGCGTTAGCACAATAACTAATAATAAATCTTTTTAATTTTTCCATATTCAGCATTCCAGTGCTTTTCTGTAAAAGGAACATCGCATATTTTTATTATAGGGCCAGATTGTTGAACAGCCCCCGTATTGGAAATTGGATAATTGTGTTTGAAACACAATAGATATTGTGAAGGTTTGCACTTCAACTAATGGAGGTTAGTTGAGCAAGGAAAAATCTCCAGGATTGAGGTTGTGATAAATAAGGTTTCCAAAAGGATAAACAAACATATGATAGATATTATTGTTAACAAAGCGAGTGTATTGATAATGGCAATTAGTAAATCTAAATTCGTCTCACTTACCTTTGATGATGGACCATCTCCATACACAAATCAGATTCTTGACATCTTGGGAACCTATAATATTAAAGCAACTTTTTTTGTTGTAGGTAAAGCAGTAATAAAATATCCTGAAATCGTTAAGCGGATAAATAACGAAAAGCATGTTATAGGAAATCATACTTGGAATCATCCAAAAATCACCGATTTATCAGCAAAAGAGTTATCAAGCCAGATCAAAAAAAACAACTTGGAAATAAAAAAAATAATCGGCAAAGAACCGATAATCTTTCGTGCGCCGTATGGTAAGATAGATGATCAATCCCTTAGAATTATTCATGATTCGGGTTTGAAATCAGTATTATGGAATGTAAATAGTCGGGACTGGTCTTTAACAAGTGCAAAAAAGATTGAAAGACGTGTTCTAAAAAAAACAAAGACTGATAGCATCGTATTATTACATGATGGTGATAAATTTGGAAGTGGTCCGAGAGATGCTACTGTCCTCTCTTTGCCAAATATAATTGAGGATTTAATGCAATCAGGTAATAAATTCCTAACTATTCCAGTATTTCATCAAAAGTGTTTTACTATAGAAAAATGGTAATCATTTAAATTTTTCTCCTGAATAGTAACAAATGTGATGAGTGAAACCTCTGATTTTTTCACCCGAATATTAGGTAGTAAGGAAAACTCTATGGAAATTTTCATGTCAAACGAAAATAAACTCTCTCCATTAAGGTATGTGAGACATGTAAATAAAAAGGGGCACTGCTATATTGCAATAAATCACATTCCCTAATCCTCGTACTTTTACTCCTCATTTCTTATTGAACTAATGGGTGCATTTCTTCAAGAAGGAGAAGTGCTCTTTTATAGAAGTTATTGTACTAACGAAGCAGTTGTGCGGCCGAGCATAGGTCGTATCATATAACGGGTGGGATTCCCGTCGAGTAAGAACTAGCCATTCACTCGTAGCGAGTCTTGGAGGGCTAAAGGTAACTTTCGTCTTTAAGCGTAGACAGTTAGGTAATGGGCCGA
>NZ_JBALOZ010000467.1:0-4675 GCF_036965125.1 Bacillus sp. JJ1503 | reverse complement strand
CTCCCGAACAGAAAGGGGGTGATGCTGAATGACAGTATTTGAAGCATTAATGTTTACGATTGCTTTTGCAAGTTTGATCGTAGCCATTCTGTCATTTAACCATAAAAAATAATCCACCCTTGAGTTAGCACGGCTCAGGTGGATTATTCCCCATTAATAGCCGATCCCTTTGTGGGAACCGCCTATTGCTGGACCGGACATGTTACCAGCATGTTCGGTCTTTTTTTAATTTATGTGGTACTTAATCATATTATAACTGAAAGTGTTATGAAAGTTCAATTTCTTTATAGTTGAATTAGTTTCATGTAACTCAGATTCCGAGGTGTAAGAGAAATTGTATGGCAAACCGAGGATTTAACTCGCAGAATTGTCAATACAGAAGATGAACAGAATAAGAATCTTATCAGATAAAGGGCAATTTTACTAATAAAGGAACATGTTTACTTTTTTTGATCAAATATCATAAAAAACTGCATTTTTTTACCTCAACATTTCAATCATAACTCTCCAAGTAATCATCCAAAATAAGATGGGTCTTACATTTTAACTGGTTTCAGCAGAAGTTCAACCTTCTGTAGAAGCCTGTCAATGCTAGGGCGAACTTTGCGATTTTACGATGGGGAGTTGGATCATTATGAAATGGCATAAAATGCTTCTGTCCATGCTGCAGCAGCGTCATGACAAAAAAATGGCTATAGCTGTCGATACATCTACAAATGAGGCACCAAAGGATTTGATAAACAACATAGTTAAATTATTTCAGCATGTGAAACCAGATGCTTTATTAATTCAAGCGGATTTTAAAATTAGAAGAATTGGACCTGTGAAAAGTGATTCTATTAAGTACTATTCACATGGGAAATCTTCCTATACATTAGTTCTTGAATGGGCAGAGGAAAATCAAGTGGATACTTTATTTTATATCACGGATGTTACTGGTTTTATTACCGATGAAATCAAGGTAGTGAATTATGAGTTATTCTGGCTAGTCCCAGGCACGTTTCTCCCAAGGGTGCCATTTGGAAAAGCAATTAAAGTTGCTTAAAGTATAAAAATCCCTCACTCTTGTGAGGGACCAATCCTACATCTTCTTTTCTTATTTATAATAATGAAACATCCAATGATTTCCGATATGTTTCTACTCAGATGAAGTCCCTCGAATAGCCGATTGTTCCTCTTTTGTTATTGTCATTCCACCTGAAACGACAAATTTCATTGCGTCTTCAGGCTTTACATCGATGATTTCAACTTGATCTTTCGGAATTAAAACCGTTAGTCCAGCAATTTGAAAGGTTTGTTGGATATAGACAGCTACATAGTCCTTTAATGGATGATAAAAACTTTCTACATCCTCGGTTGTGATAAACCCAATGGTTTTCATTTCTGTACCTGGAATGGTGACCAATGCCACTTTTGAAAATGATTTGTTCTCGCCAAGGAATGAGTGAATGGTATCTTTACTAATGGAATAGAGCGTTTTTATGAGCGGAATTTTTTCTAGTAATCTTTCAATCATTCGGATTAACGTCCCAGTGAATACTTTGTTTGATAACCAGCCTAGAATCGTGATGAAGACTAAGGTGAAAAACAAACCAATCCCCGGAACATAATCTTCTTTAAAATAAGGCTTTAAATAATTTCCTAACAATCCATCTAAAAACATAAATAATTGATAAACGGCATAAACGACTAAAATAATCGGAACACCCGTTATGATCCCCTTAACAAAATTATGAAAAATCCGTTTCATTTTTTCTCTCCTTATGGTAATGAGGCATTTGAATTTATTTTTACATAATGGTTGAAGCGATTCAAGTGATATTGGAAGTTGGTTAGTCTGATTAATAATTTATAGGTATGAAGGAAAGACTCTATTAAGATTTTAATCTTTCCCGATTCTTCCATCTGAAACTACTCAAAAATACAAAAACATTACAATAGATTCATATATTCTTAATACTAGATAACTAGAATTGTTTTTATGAGTTAGCATTTTTTTGGGGGGAACAGATCAAAATGAAAAACAAAATAGTTGCAGGAATTACAGCAGCAGGTATTCTCTTGGGGGCAAGTCAGCCGTACAATGTATTCGCAGAACAATCAACTTTTTTTCAATATAAAGAGGATGGTTTGAAGGTTACCCAAATTGGTCAATATGACAGTACTGAAGGCATTGGTGGTACTGAAATTATGGCTTACGATGAGACACTAAAGCGTGCTTTTGTTACAAATGGAGCCGCTTCTGGAATTGATATTCTTTCATTCGAACAACTAACATCAGGTGAATTTACAAAAGTAGAATCAATTAAGCGGGTATTATTAGAGGACTTTCAAATTGAAAACGTAGCAGATATTACGAGTATTGCTTCACATCCGACAAAAGATTTAGTTGCTGTTTCCGTTGTTAGCAATCCGAAGACAGACCCTGGCTATATTGTTTTTCTATCAAAAGAGGGAGCATACATATCGAAAGTGCAAGTGGGTTCGTTGCCTGACATGGTGACATTTACACCAGACGGAACGAAAGCGATCGTTGCCAATGAAGGAGAGCCAAGTGATGATTATACCGTTGATCCGGAAGGGACGATTTCAATCATTGACGTCACGAAAGAGCCAAGTGAATTTACAGCAAATACACTTTCATTTAAAAATGTAGAAATTGATGAAAAAGTCCGATTAAAATCTAAAGGGACAGCTCTTCAACAATTGGAGCCTGAGTATGTAGCGGTTTCTAAAGATAGTAAAGTAGCGTATGTATCGATGCAAGAAAACAATGCAATCGCGACTGTTGATCTTGCTGCAGAAAAAATCCTTCATGTGAAAGGACTTGGTGTAAAAGATCACTCTCTTCCTGAAAACGAACTCGATGGGAAGCGAAACGGTGAAACAAAACTTGAACGCCTTCCACTTCTAGGCTTGTACATGCCAGATGCCATTGATACATTTGCAGTCGGCGGGAAAACATATATTTTGACACCAAATGAAGGAGACGCCCGAGATTACGAAGCGTATTCCGAAGAGGCAGAAATCGGTGATATCGCAGACAAGATTAAATTGAATGCAGATCATTATAAAGGTTTCACACAAGAAGAGCTTGATCAAAAAGTGGCAGATGGATTATTCGATGAGATGAAGAAAACAAAAATTACCCTTGAAGAAGGGATGGCAGCGGATGGTTCGTATGAAGCGCTTTATTCGTACGGTGGACGCAGTTTCTCAATCTTTGACGCTGAAACAATGGAGCTTGTTTATGATAGCGGAAGTGACTTTGAGAAAATCACTTCTGAAGCACTCCCTGAGTTCTTTAACACGGATAACGAAGAAATTGCGTATGACAAACGGAGTTCTGCAAAAGGACCAGAACCAGAAACTGTTGTTAGTGGAGAAATTAATGGTAAATCGTATGCATTTATCGCATTGGAGCGAGTGAGCGGAATTATGGTGTATGATCTTGAAAATCCATCGAAGCCTGAATTCGTTACATTTATTTCAAGTAGGGATTATAGCGAGGATATTAAAGGGGATGTATCACCTGAAGGTTTACGCTTTATTTCAGCTGATAAGAGTCCTACAGGACATGCCCTTTTAGCTGCGACTCATGAAGTATCCGGTACGGTTGCGATTTATGAATTTGGTGGAAAAGACATGAAGATGAAACCGGCTGCGCCTGAAGTGGACGTGCCTGCTAAGGAAACACCACTAGTCTATTGGGATGGCTTATTAATGAAAAAAGGTCAAATCGGTCGAGTGATGATCGAAAAGCCAATCAATCTATGGAAAAGAACAGATAAAGGTCTCCAGTTCGTAAGAGTCCTAAATCCCGGTGAAAAATACCGCGTATACAGCTATGACGACAAATTCGGCGGCCAATATTCAGTTGGCGGAGGACATTATGTGACAAAAATTGAAGGGTATGTATCCTACCAAACTCCATCTAAACATAAATTGGAGCTACTAAAATAGTTGTTAGATTCCAACTAGAAGGAAGAGATATTCTTTTTCAATTAGTGAAAAGAACCATAAAGAAAACCCTTGCGATTGCAAGGGTTTATTCTAAAATTTTTACTGAATACCGTATACAATTGCTAAAGCCGGGATTATTTAGAGTAATGCACCAAACTTAAATCTTTAAAGCTCTTTTTAAGCGTCCTGCAATTGGCACTACTATGATTCCTGCTAAGACAACCTGCATCACATTTCCTGGAACGGAGCCAAATGGCAGAATCCAGTTACCGTAAAGGATTACTTCAGCGAAATAGTAGCCTACGATTTTAATAATGAGTGCAATGGCAACTGCCAGTGTGTTGACAACTACTCTTTTGCCGGGTACCTTTTCGGAAATAAGACCGGCTAAAAAGCCCATTGTCCCTACGATGATGAATGTAAACGGTGCCCATGCTCCCCAACCAGAGAGAATGTCGAAGAAACCCATACCAAAGGCGCCTGCAATGGCTCCTGTTTTTTTGCCGTAAACTAAAGCTGCTATAAATAGAGGCACGTTGCCCATATGGATTAGGCCACCATTACCCATAATGGGGAGCCTGATATTGATGAACATTGTAGATACTAGAGTTAATGCGATGAAAAGTGCATATATGACTAAGGTTTTTGTCTTTGTTGCTTCTGTCTGTAAAACTGTTGAATTCATAGGATTGCCTCTTTCTTTTTTTTTCTT
>NZ_JBALOZ010000466.1:2042-5554 GCF_036965125.1 Bacillus sp. JJ1503 | reverse complement strand
TATGTCCTTTAAGCTGTTGTTAAAGGACATACTATGTTAGTTTCATCTGTAAAGTGTCCTATAAACTTCTGTAAAAAGACATACTTTGACACTTTTATCCCTTATTTGATCTTAAAAAGTGGATTACAGAGGTTATCTATTATAATATATCTATTGTGAAATGATAAATGTGAGTAAAAATGCCCTAAAGCCTTTTTCAATGGGATTAGGCGTTTGAACCTAGAAAGGAGACAACATGAAATTACGAATGGTTTTGCTGACCCTAGCAGCAGTGCTATTTCTTGCTGCTTGTGGTCAAAAGGGTTTAGAAGATCCAATTACATTAGCAGATCAAGATAACAATGAAGTTACATTTCCATTAGAGAAGCCAGCATTGTTCTTTTTTATTACAACATACACCTGAGGACTTTGTCAGCAGCAACTAGTTGAGTTGCATGGAAATCTTGACATGTTAGATGACATGGATATGGAAATGTTTATTATCAGCCATGATACACCGGAACAGCAAAAGGAATTATACAGCCATTTAAAGGACTATTTTGGTACAAGTTTGCCGTTTATTTCTGACCCGAAAATGGAATTAATTGACCGATTCGGAATGAAGAATGGTGATGTTGCTTATCGCGGCTACGGAATTTTGGATCAAAATGGGAAAATCGTTTTCAAAAAAGTAAATGATCATTGGGGAGAACAGATCGAACAAACTGTTCAAGATATTGAGAAGGAATATAAAAAAATTAAACAATAAAATATAGCCAGTCCTGAGTATAACAAATACTAAGGGACTGGCTATAATTTTTGTTATCGAAAAAACTTTATGATTGCAACAAACCTCACAATCTAAATTCCATCCCATCCTCTGCTATATGAAAACCTCTATCCTCAATTTGCCTTCGAATTTGACGATCAGAGTCAATAACAGGGTTCGAATGATTAAGATGGGTAAAATATATTTCCTTTTCTCCAACTAAATCTTGAAGCCTCTCCATTGTTTCTGTCATGAGAGGGTGGGGAATTTCTCGAAAATCCCGGCCAATTTTTTCAAGGTCTTTTGATGAATGGAAGGTACCATCAAGCAGGCAGATGTCAACCTCTTGGCAAGCATTGTATATGTCTTGGTCCCATTCATTCCAGCGGTCGATATCTGGAATGTAGAGGACTTTTTTATTCGGTCCGCTAATCACAAATGCAAAAGTCTCAGAGAATTCATTTCGATGCGGAACATCAATTGGAATAATTGAAACTTGCTGAGATATGGGAAGTGGCTGTCCATTCCTAATTTCATGCGTTACGATGTTCTTAAGCTTGGTTAATTGACTCCATGGCGCCTGTTCATGTAGCAGCTGATTCATTTTTTGACCTGCAAACACAGGAGTTCCAGCAGCACCAATTGCTTCACGCCCCAAAAAGAGTAACCCCGGATAATGACCTAAATGGGCATGCGTTAAAAAGATGCTATCCATAAGCTGGCCCTGCAAGCTGTATTTTAATTGCAGCTTTACCATCTGTTCTTTTAAATCAGGAGTCGCATCAATCAAATGCCATTTTCGGTCATTCGGAAGAACGATGGCCAATGAGGCGGCAAGGCGCCGAAGATTAGGATTGTTAATCGCCTCTGTACAATTTTTACAAAAACAATTTGGATGTGGAAGTCCTGCATCTTGTGCTGTTCCTAATACATGTAAAATCACTTCGCTCATTGTAAAATTTCTCCTCTGTTTTTTAAAATCCTTTTATCTTCTTCATGATAATTTTTCTTTGAAATCGTCCAGCCAGTGAAGCCGAATAGGATATTGATAAGCGGGACTAGGAAAACAAAGAAAGCGTACGGAATAAATTCGCCAGGTGAAACGCCAAGGATGCTCATTGCAAATACAGCAGGGACACTCCATGGTACGAGGTTAATCCCAACCGTTCCAGCCGCTTCTACACATCTTGAAAGGTTTTTCGTATCTATTCCCATTTCTTTATATTTTTTTACAAAGGTTCTGGCTGGTAAAATAATCGCCAAAAATTGAGCACCACTTGCAAAAGCTACTACAAAAGTAGAAAGAATCGTAGAACTAATTAAGGTTCCTGCAGATTTGACCTTCGCCATCATTTTTCGAGTTAATATTTCAAAGGATCCTGTTTCTTCTAATATACCTCCAAGTGCAGTCGCGATGATTAATAAAGCAATTGTACCAAGCATTGACATCATGCCGCCGTTATTTAACAAGGAATCTAATGCTGCAACACCAGAATCAGCGGAATATCCGTTTGTCATGACTTGGATAATGGAAGATACGGATGCTCCTTGGACAAAGACGGCAAGCACACCACCTAAAAGACTAACACTCATTAACGCAGGGATGGCTGGTATACGTAAAATCATTAGGATGATTGTTAGTACTGGCATCAGCAATAATAGCGGATGAATTAAAAATACATCATTTAGACCAACCTTGATCGTATCAATGACATTTGCATCCGCCCCAACACTTGTCGCTCCGGAATTACTAACAATCCAATACATTAAGATGGACAAAAAATATGCAGGGAGCGTGTCCCAAAGCATATGCTTAATATGGCTAAATAAATCTGTGTCAGCCATGGCAGGTGCAATATTTGTAGTGTCAGAAACGGGAGATAATTTGTCTCCAAAATAAGCTCCTGAAATCACTGCTCCAGCAACAAGACCCGGGGGAAATCCGAGTCCTTCCCCAATCACCATAAAAGCAAGGCCGATGGTTGCAATAGATATGAAGGAGCTTCCTAATGTTACTGACACAATACCAGTAACAAGTGCTACAATAGGGACGAATAATTCTGGTTTTATGATGGATAGACCATAGTAGATGATTGTTGGGATGACACCGCTTGCGATCCATGAGCCAACAATCATGCCAATAATAAGCAAAATAAATACAGCTGGTAAAGCTCTAGCAACTCCTTGAACCATCATATTTTGGATTTCATCCCAGCTCCAGCCGCAAACCTTCGCTACGATTGCAGCTAGGATAACCCCAATCATTAATGGGATATGCATACCTGCTTTCCAAATAAATATCGATAAAGCTGCAGAAATGATTAATGCAAGTATTGGAATGACAGACATCCCAATGCTAAGTTCCTTTTTCATATTATATTCTCCTTCTCTAAGCAAAAAAACAAAAAAAGCCCCATCCCCAAAAGGGACGGAAGCTCCGCGGTACCACCCTAGTTAGCAGATTACTCTGCTCTCTTATTAGATAACGGCCGAAACCGGAAAAACAGCTCCCTAACTGTATTTCACTATACACCTTGCCTGATTTTCACCACCATCAAGTCTCTGTCTTTCAAGAGTGTATGAGCTACTTAAATAGTTCAACGCTTTTGTGCTTTTATGCTTTTGTGTAATCAAGTATAGTACTATCATATTATTAAATTCCTTTATCAGTCAATGATTTTCTAATGAGTTTTAATTTAGAAGAGGTATTAAATTTTGAATTTTATAATAATTAGAGGGTATTACATATTCATATAGAAGTATT
>NZ_JBALOZ010000466.1:634-2019 GCF_036965125.1 Bacillus sp. JJ1503 | reverse complement strand
GTATGGAATGATTGCTTAATAAATTCGATTAGGAGGATGCACATGCGTAACAAAGAAATGCTGCTTATACCGGGACCGACACCTGTTGTCGATTCCATTTATGATGCACTTGCAGAGGAAACAAGAAGTCATACGGATCATAGGTTTACAGCTATATACCGAAGTGCTATTGAGAAGACAAGGGAAATGCTAAACAGTGATGGAGAAGTATTTGTAATCTCAGGGTCCGGGACACTTGCAATGGAAATGGCTCTCGTTAATACGGTAGAAGCCGGAGAAAAGATTCTTGTCATTAGTCAAGGCTTTTTCGGAGATCGCTTTATCAAAATTGCCGACGCATTCGGGATTGAAGCCGAGGTTATTCAATCAGAATGGGGAAAACGGGTTGATCCCGATGAAGTTAAGGAAAAGCTTGCGTCCGGAAATTTCAAGGCTGTTACGATTACACATGCCGATACATCCACAGGTGTTTCAGCAGATTTAAATACTTTAGTACCGATTATTAAGAGCCATGGTGCCCTAATCATCCTTGATGGTGTTTGTGCTACAGCTGCAATGGAAGAGGATATGAGCAAGTCTTATGGGGATGAAAATGCGAAGATTGATGTTGTTTTATCAGGCTCCCAAAAAGCAATCGGTGTACCGCCGGGAATCGCAATTGTTGCCTTTAATAAAACGGCATTGGCTGCACGAGAACAAATAAAGCGTGTGCCTGCGTACTATTGTGATATTAACAATTGGATTCCAATTATGAATGACCCTTCCAAATATTTTGCTACTCCGCCAGTCAATTTAATCTATGCCTATGAAGAAGGGATGAAGCTCGTATTAGCTGAAGGGATGGAAAATCGCTATAAACGTCATAAAGCGTTTGGGAAAGCGGTTCGAGCTGCTCTTGCCGTATACGGGATGAAAGCTATAGCGGACGAGGCGGTTGCGGCTGATACATTAAGCTGTATTCTTTATCCAGATGGCATGGATGATGCTGCTTTCCGGACTGCCCTAGCTGAAAAAGGACTAATTGTGGCAGGAGCTCTTGCTCATTTGGCTGGCAAAGCATTCCGGATCGGCCATATGGGAAATACAACCGATCAGATGCTTGAAAAAGCAGTCGTTTTATTTGGAGAGACGCTGATAGAACAAGGATTTGAGGCCGACACAGAAAAAGCTGTGATGCGTTTTAGAGAGTTGGCGACACCTGTCCGTTAAAAATAAGAAAGCCTTGCAAGCGTATACTTTATACCTTGCAAGGCTCTTTTTATCCGCTAAAAGCTTGTTCACGGGCTCTGGCTACAAAATAGAGGTAAAGAATGATAGAAAAAAGTACGGAGACAGCTGCTACCATATAAATCGCACTATATCCAAACCAGTGGCCAATCTGGCCG
>NZ_JBALOZ010000466.1:0-621 GCF_036965125.1 Bacillus sp. JJ1503 | reverse complement strand
AATTCCCACACCTAAATCAAAAAATGAGAAAAAGGTTGCGTTGGCCATACCTCTCCGATGAAGAGGAGCTTCCTTTACTGACCATGCCTGCAAGGCAGGCTGAACGGTGCCAAAACCTAAGCCATAAAGAATAGCAGCTATGTAGAGAATCAAACTACCCGGCAGCCATGAAAGTAATCCCATCGAAATTAATATAAGAATAGCCCCTGGGATAAAAACGGCCTTATGTCCCTTTTGATCATAAATTTTTCCAGCAAATGTCCGTGATAACAATAAAGCAAAGGCATAAAGCAGAAAGTACCATTGGATTCCTTCGACCCCTTTTTGCGCGGAATAAAGGGGCAGGAAGGTGGCGATTCCTCCAAAAGTTACTGTTAAAAAGAATAATAGTACTGAAGGTGGAAGTGCACTTTTCTCATAGAAATCCCACTTTTTATGAGGCTGCTGCACAGCTGCGGGATCAACTTGTTTATAACGAATTTTCAACGATAGAATGAAGGCCATTAATCCAAGGAGTGAGCAAATTATAAATAACATCTTAAAAGAAATAGTGCCTGTTAGGGCAAGACCTAGAGTGGGTCCAAGTGCTAATGCGATATTGCCCGAAAGTCCATAATATCC
>NZ_JBALOZ010000465.1:0-2541 GCF_036965125.1 Bacillus sp. JJ1503 | reverse complement strand
TTATTATGGAAGTAATGAGACCCAAAGAGCAGAAATGGTTATATCCCCAGAAATTTATATAGCAGAGTTGGAAAATGTCAATATTATTGGTGAAAACAGTTTAATATTAGCAAATGAATATTGCTTATATGATATAGCAACGAGAGATATTAATAATAGATATGACTTAAGATTTTCTAATCTTAGAAACATTGATGACAAGTATGCCGTAGTTGAATTTATTAATTCAAAAGAAGTAATAGAAGAAGCTATTTCATTAGTTGGTTTTGCTCCTTATAATTACTACCATTTTTCTATGGAAATAATATCCAGAATACAATATGTTGATCAATTTAAAGAACTACGAAATATTCCGTTATTGATAGATGAGGCTGCATTAAATATTCAACAATATTGTGATCTGTTAGATACGTTAAATACTTATAATCATCCCGTGATACCGATTAAGAAGCATCAGATGTATACGGTGAAAAAATTAATTTATCCATCAAGTAATACATGGATGCCTATTAATATAGAAGAGGGAGAACAATTTAGATTTGAAGACTTCATAATTTCTAACTCTGCAGTTGAATATGTAAGAAATAGTGTATTAAAGGGTAATAACATAAAAGGACATAGAAAGATATTTGTCTCTAGGAAAAATACAAGTAACTCAAGGTTAATTAATGAAGAAATGGTAGTTGAAATTTTTAAACAGTACGATTTTGAAATTGTATTCCCAGAAGAATTGACTTTTGAGGATCAAGTTGAAATTTTTTCTCAAGCAGAATTTGTTGCGGGTGCCACAGGAGCTGCATTTACAAACATAATATATTGTCCTAAAAATGTGAATATTATCTGTATTATTCCAAAGGACTATAATTTCTATTTATATTCAACAATTGGAAATATTCTTGGCTTTAATATGTTGTATTTAGATGCAGAAACAATTACTAAGAAAAGATTTATCTCAAGTGAACACTATAAAGTCGATCTTAATATCTGCAATGAAAGTTTGAAATCTCTTGGTCTGACAAAGAGATGGGGATCTAATGAGGATTTATTACAACTAGTAGCTGAAGGAATAAATAATTTCCGTGAAATTATCAATCCTTATGATACTGATTGTGATGATACAATTACTATCTGTAATAAACTTAATATTTTATTAAGAAATAAATTATTACAAGAAGATATTAACGAGTTTTTTGAAATTAAGAGTGTCCTTAATAATATTAAGACTGTTCTTAAGGAGTTCATAACAATAAGTGATTTTAATGAATGGAAGTATGTAACTAATATTGTTATTGGGGAAATATTTAAAATTCTTTTTGAAGAGAAAGAACAGCAGGGAGATTTTGTTGAACTAAATAAAATTCAACATATAATAGCTCGTTTAAAAACAAAATTCAGGAAAAAAATCAAAGTAGTTTTTTTAGTTCAATTACCTTCAATTTGGCCATCAACTGAATCAGTTTGGAAATCATTTTGTGATGACGCTAGATGTGAAGTACAGATTGTTCAGCTGCCTTTTTACCATCATAATTATGATCAAAAACAAAATGAATCCATCGGAGACTATTTAGATAAAAAAAATATTTCGTATAAATACTGGTATGATGTCAACCTAGAGAATGAAAAACCAGATGTAGTATTTTTTCAAAATCCTTATGATTCAACAAGGCCGGTAAGGTATTCCTTTGGGGAAATAACTAAGTTCGTAAAAAGAACTGTCTATATACATTATTGTTTAGATATTCTTGGAGGAGAGGTAATAGATTACCATTTTAAACTGCCTGCATGTACCAATTCATGGAAGGTTTTTGTTCGATCAGAAAGATATAAGGAAATGTTTAAGAAGTACTGCCCTAAAGGTGATAATCATGTAGTAGTTACCGGACATCCTAAAATGGACATGGTATACAATTTGGATAACTTTATTGTGGAAAGTGAACTAGAAGAGTGTATCGGAAATAGAAAAGTAATTCTCTGGAATCCCCACCATATGATAAAGGAGAATGAATGGTCTACCTTTTTAGAGTGGCAAGAACTACTCTTGACTATTTTCCAAGAAAGAAACGACATATTTTTAATAATAAGACCTCATCCTTTATTACTGGGTAATCTTGAACGGGAATTTGGGGGCACAGAATTTGTTAATTTATTTCTTAAAAAAGTAAATAGTCTTGAAAATGTAATGTTAGATTTATCTGATGATTATAAACAAGCTTTTAAGGTATCAGCTGCATTGATTTCGGATGCTTCTTCATTGTTATTAGAATATCTTCCAACTCGAAAGCCTATCATGTATTTACCTAAAATAAATGGGGGAGGATTAAACGATGATGGAGATATCATTGATTATTATTACAATGGGATAGAAGAAAAAGATATAAAGAATTTTATTGATCTAATATCCAATAATCAAGATCCACTGTATCATAAAAGAATCTCTCAGATTAATAATTATTTGTATTCGTTTGATGGCAATGCAGGCTATCGAATTAAAGAGAATATAATATCATCATTGCTTGATGAAGATATATAGAAGATAAAAAT
>NZ_JBALOZ010000464.1:0-3745 GCF_036965125.1 Bacillus sp. JJ1503 | reverse complement strand
ATGGTCTGTCGGCGGGAGACGTTTTGGCCCATTGTTAGTTTGGCTCTTAGTAGGTGCGGATTTATATACAGCCTATACTTTTTTAGGGTTAACAAGTCAAGCCTATTCAAGTGGAAGCATTGCATTCTTTGCAATTCCGTATACGATTATTGCTTTTTTTATTTCCTATTTCTATTTGCCGAAGCTATGGGAAGTATCTAAAAAACATAAATTAACAACTCTTGCTGATTATGCGAAATTGAGATTTGGTAGTAAATTTTTATCCTTACTAATCGCAATAGTTGGAGTGTTAATGCTTATTCCTTATATTGATCTGCAGCTAGCTGGTATTCAAGATACACTGAAAGTAGCAGGTACAGGGTTTATTAATGTTAATGTAGTTGTGATTCTATCATTCTTTTTAGTTGCCCTTTATACATTCTTTAGCGGAATAAAAGGACCAACCTATACAGCTATTATTAAAGACATTTTAATCTGGGTTATCATGTTATTCCTCGTTGTGACTATTCCGATTATCCACTTTGGAGGATGGGGATCCATGATGGATAAAATTGTGACTGAGACCCCTGAATTGTTAACCATCCCTACAACAGGGCCAAGAGGGATTCCTTGGTTTCTCACAGCTTCATTAGTATCTGGATTGGCATTATTTATGTGGGCTCACGGTGTAACCGGGGTATTTACTGCTAAAAGTACTGATGCCCTTAGGAAAAATGCAATTTACTTACCACTTTACAATATTGTATTGATTCTTGTTGTTTTCCTAGGATTTGCTGCATTTCATGTATTGCCAGATGGCAGCGACCCGCGTTTCGCGCTACTAAGTTTAATACAAGTATCTTACGGTGGAGTAGTTCAAGGACTATCCTATGCTACTATTGCACTAGCATCCCTTATTCCTTGTTCAATCATGGCGATTGGTGCGTCCAATCTTTTTGCGAATAATATTTATCGAGATTTTATTAATCCAAAGGTTTCACCTGCAAAATTAACGATGATTACTCGCTCAATGGTATTTGTCGTTATTGGCCTAGCTTTAATCTTTGGGATGCTTTTCCCGACAGCACTTGTATCCCTACAGCTTATGGGAGTATCCGGAATGGTTCAAATCTTTCCAGCGATTGTCTTTAGCTTGTTCTGGAAAAAGCAAACAAAAGAGGCTACCACTATTGGGTTAATTGTTGGACTAGCTGTAACGTTTACGGTGTCTGGAACCGGAATGACATTCGGTATATATGAAGGCTTTTGGGGATTGTTGGCAAACGTCCTAGCCCTTGTTATATTAAATCCGATTTTTGTAAAAAGGATCAAATCGAATCAAGTAATGGATCAGTTATTTACTGAACAACAATATATAGATGTGGAATTAAGAAAAAATGCCTAAAGCATCGATCTATTCACACTTGAAGTTAAGCTCAAATTTTTTGTATTGATACAAAGCTTGGGGTGGTTCTCTGTTTACAATCTGTATAGACATGAGAACCACCCCTTTGTTATTTAAAAAAAGTTCGACTTTAAACACTTATCTGGTAGTGATCGGTTGAACATTATACATGACTTTTCTAAAAATATGCCTCCTCTATAACGGTTAAATTTGGTAACACAAAACCCAATTTAAGAATATTTTATTACTGTATTGAAAAAGAGGAGGTAGGTTGTCATGCAATATCCTGTTCATCCGCTTAGGGATACCCATGCCCATGATGATCATCATCATGATCATCATCATAAGCATCATAAGCATCATGAAAAGTGTAAAAAGCATTTGTATCAATTTATTCAAGTAGAATTACACGATGGCTCTGTTTTTCAGGGGATACTTCACAGCTATGATCATGACAAAATGTATCTGATCATGCCCAGAGCACATCAGTCCACCCATATGACCATGAATGTTCATATGGATGATGAAAGTCGTTTATTCTTCGGACCCTTTGGCCTATTTGGATTCCCTTTCTTTGGAATAAGAGGATTTGGACCGTTTTTCCCGTTCTTTATCTAAACTTCAACTCTATAAAAAGGCTTGCGGTACAAATGTACAGCAAGCCTTTTCTAAATTGCAGCGCACTTATTTTGTGCATGAAAATATTCTGTAGTCTAAAGCACCTTGATACTTTGCCATTAGATTAAAATGCTGAAGGAAGACCGAGTAAAGTTCAGGCTCAATATATACTGAGTACTGAAATTCAACATCCGGATTGTCTTGAAGGATCGAATGTTGATTCCTGGATATTTTTATGTTTTTAAATCCTGTTTGTTCCATTAAAGTAATCCATTCGTTCTCCGTAAGGACGTGATCTAATCCATAAAATTGTTTAATCTCTTCTATTTCACTTTTTTTGAGCGGGTGGTTAATGGTAAGCTCATTTGCAATGAACCGACCCTCTTTCTTTAATAAACGAAATATTTCCTTAAGAGATCTAGGTTTATTTACAAAAGCAAGAACAGATTCGGAAATAATAAAATCAAAATGATTACTCTTTAATGGACATTCCTCTATTGAACCTTGAATAATTTCTACAGGCAATTGGTGTTTTTTCATTCTTATTTTTGCCTTTTTTACCATGATTGGATTAATATCCATTCCCGTTACTTTTACACCGTATTTAGAAGCAAGGTAGGCAGCTGTTTGGCCAGTACCACATCCAACATCTAATATGTGAGACGTGTTGTTAAGTTCCTCTAGCATGAATATTTCCTTTGTTAATTGAATCCCCCCGGGGTGCGCACCGCCAACACCGAATTTAGACAAAAAATCTAAGTACTTCCCAATTTGAATCACCCTCTTCAGATATCTTTTTTTGCATGATATGAAAGAAAAAGTAAGTGGGTACCATAAATATGGAAGAATCATCATAAAAAAACCAAAAAGCTAATGACGGATAACTATAGAAGTATAGTGAGGCTATAAATTAACGAGATTCTATTCGAAGAAGAATACAGTGCTCTTCTGTGTTCTTCCTAATTGAAACCATTAGTAATGCTCCAAATTGAATTGAAAAATGGTTAATATATTACTCAACCAAGCACTTATCTCCAAGGTCCTTATCCACTTTTTGATCACTGACATCAGGGTCAATAAAATTTGTGACTGAAATACCAGAAGATGTACTGATCCATCCTCCAGCATTATTTGATCCACTCCCAGTCGGATCTTTTAAAGCAGATATAGGTGAAATAGACTTCGTATTACCGAAATTTACTATGCCTCCTGTCACTTTGTTTACTTGAATTTGTCCGAAAATGGATGCCATCTTATTAAATCATCCTTTTGAAAAAAATAATTTTATTGCAGTATATGTAAGCTTCATCAGAATGAAACTTGGGTTAGTGAAAGGAAAATGCAGGATGTTAGCATAAGTTCCGGAATGCCAATAAGTTAAACAATCTTGCCTTATTAAATAAATGGCAAGATTGTTTCTCGGCTTCCTTAGCTCCTAAATGAAAATAATTGAAGTGCCTGCCCCCGCCATATGAATACTTAATGCGCAGGGAAGGCACTTTTTACGACTATGGATGTAGGAATATTCAGCCTTAATTCGGAAGAGGACTTCAGTGTGAGCTTGATATAGTATATTTAAGAAATTTATACCGTTAATTCAACCAATATTTAATAAGGGATTGATGGGACGTTTATAGATACAATCGTAGAGGCTAAAAATTGTTAGCAAAAGTTCATCTTTACTGTTACCTATTTGTAACCTTTTTTGATTCAATCCTCATTATCATAAAGGCATATTACATC
>NZ_JBALOZ010000463.1:0-1304 GCF_036965125.1 Bacillus sp. JJ1503 | reverse complement strand
TGAGTGTAATTATTGAATACATAAGTACTTAACCAATTAAGAATATGCTTTGCTATTCCTTTGCCTCTAAACTTTTCTTTCAATCGCAAATCGAATAAACATATGGGATCTTCTAAATCAAAAATTCTTATTAAACCAATCTTTGTATGATTATCCATGATCCAGAATGTTTGGTTCCCGTTTTCATTATAATTCCCATTGGCTAAATTTTCTCTTATAGACTCCTCAGTAGGATTCTCCTGTCCATGAAAACTCCATGTTTCTGATGTTAAAAATTCTACTAATTCATCAGCCATTTTATTTTCAAACTCTAAATATGTGTACATCATTCTCCCCCTTGAATGGCTATTAATTAAATCCACATATATGAAATTCTTTCACCTATATTATAACGTTTCCTTACTAAATCAACCTTCATCAATTAGTTTAAGTAAAATCTTGACAATTTTAATGATAAATTCAAACTCGAATATTCTAATTGACTAAAAGTTCTTCAACAATCTTGCCCGATAACAAAAAGGCATGCCTTTTTATATGCATGCCTCAATTTCCGTTAAATTTTCAAAAATATTTACTATAAAAATCGTGCCTCAACTTTCCACTTAGCTGGGCATATATTTTTGTGGTCTCACTCTTCTCATGACCAAGCAAGCTCTGGATCACTTCAAGTGGCGCACCTTTATTAATCATATGTGTAGCATAGCTGTGTCGTAATTGATGAGGATGAATACTCTTTTTTATCCCAGCACGATTTGATATGTGTTTGATAATATATCTCATAAATTGTATGGTTTTCGTGCCCATTGTAGCAAAAGCTTCGCCAGATAACACTCCAGATTTTCAATATAGACTGAAGCGGTGAGCAATATTGCCGAAAATCTCTGTGATCTCGTACGTTTCTTCTTCCTTAAAGTCAATCAAATGCCCTTCTCCCAATAGTTTCTCACGAGGCTCGATAAACTGCTGAAGATCGTAAATGACAGGAGACGAATCCGTATTTTTAATGATCACAGCTTCTGGAACAAATAATTCGTACAATACACGTATATTAGGTTTAATTCCATTTTGATTGGTAAACGCATCAAAAGGTAGCAGTTAATTGATCTAGAATCATTTTTGTATCGAATGATTCATGATGGTTATTTATATGGTTTTTCATTTTTTTCTATCGTGGCAAATAGTTTAAGTTCTTCAGGATCATTAGGCATTCTAACCAATCGTTCAAACTGCAACCCCACTTTTTCGAGAAGCTTGGCTGAAGCGTGATTGTCTTTAGTAGTAATCGCTACAATACGATTTAGCCC
>NZ_JBALOZ010000462.1:2734-4609 GCF_036965125.1 Bacillus sp. JJ1503 | reverse complement strand
ATGCAATGCACATATCAATTGATGGTCAGCGCCTCATTAATACAACGGTAATTAGAGATATAAACGGAGAAACAAAGGTTGACGGGCATTCCCTCAATCGATTGCCAATCGAGATCAAGGTGATCGCTGAAGACGCAAAATCCGCTGACAAACTGTTTAAACGGATGCAAGTATCAAAATCTGCTGACGAATTTTTTATTGATAATCTAAGGGTGAAAGTTCAAAAGCCGGAGGGAATTATTACAATACCCGCGTATGAAAATACAATAAGGATAAGAGATATGGAACCAGTGAACACAGACAAAGGAGGCAATTCATAATATGTGGCTTCCTTTATTAGGATTAATAATAGGTGTTATTCTAGGTTTATTTACCGAAGTGAAAATTCCAGAGGAGTATTCCAATTATTTATCTATTGCTGTACTTGCCGCATTAGATACGTTATTTGGAGGAATACGTGCTCAGCTTCAGAACATATACGATGAAAAGGTTTTTGTTTCCGGTTTCTTTTTTAATATTTTGCTTGCTGCAAGTTTGGCTTTTCTAGGTGTTCATCTTGGTGTAGACTTATATTTAGCGGCAGTATTTGCATTTGGAGTTAGATTATTCCAAAATATAGCTGTGATAAGAAGAATATTATTGACAAAATGGTCTGTAAGCCGTGAAAAAACTGAAAAAAATTAATTTTTATAAAGGGAAATTGCTAGTTTTGCCGAATTATTTAATATTAGCAAATTAATTTAGAATAAAGCGGGAATAGCAAAAGGAGGTGCCATAGAATGAACAACAATGAAATATATGTAAGTCTTGACATCGGTACATCCAGCGTAAAAGTTATCATAGGGGAAATGGTCAACGACTCTTTAAATATTATTGGTGTCGGCAGTGTGCAATCTGAAGGTTTAAGAAAGGGAGCCATTGTTGATATAGATGAAACGGTTCATTCAATTAGAAAGGCAATTGAACAGGCTGAAAGAATGATAGGAATGGAAATTACAAGTGTAATAGTTGGCATCACTGGCAACCATGTTATGCTCCAGCCATGTCATGGAGTAGTTGCAGTTTCAAGTGAAAACAGGGAAATTTCAGATGATGATGTAGCTAGAGTCATTGATGCAGCCCAAGTGGTTTCTATTCCGCCGGAAAGAGATATAATCGATGTCATTCCGAAACAATTTATTGTTGATGGTTTAGATGAAATTAATGATCCGCGTGGAATGATAGGGGTACGTCTTGAAATGGAAGGCACCATTATTACTGGATCCAAGACCATTTTACATAATTCATTACGTTGTGTTGAACGTGCGGGTCTTGAAATACTTGACATTACACTTCAGCCTTTGGCAGCTGGTGCTTACGCATTGTCAAAGGATGAGAAGAATCTCGGTGTAGCCCTAATTGATATTGGCGGTGGTTCAACAACAATAGCCATATTTGAACAGGGTAATTTAAAAGCTACAAGTGTTCTTCCAGTAGGGGGAGACCATATCACAAAGGATTTATCAATCGGTCTCCGCACATCAACTGAGGATGCTGAAAAGATAAAAACCAAGTATGGATATGCTTTTTATGACCATGCATCAGAAGAAGAGGTTTTCAGTGTACCGATAATTGGGAGTGACCAGCACCAGCAATTTAATCAGCTGGAAATTTCTGATATCATTGAAGCACGTATGGAAGAAATCTTTGACTTGATCCAAAATGAAGTGAGAAGGCTAGGCTCTCAAGACTTGCCTGGAGGATTCGTTCTTACAGGTGGGGTCGCGAACACTCAAGGGATCCTTGAGTTAGCCCAAGTCATTTTTCAAAATCGGGTTCGAATCGCCATACCAGATTATATCGGTGTAAGGGAGCCACAATTTACGACTGCAGTAG
>NZ_JBALOZ010000462.1:0-2725 GCF_036965125.1 Bacillus sp. JJ1503 | reverse complement strand
CAGAAAAATGGCAATGGGCGGAGCACCCGTCCATGCACCAGAAGTAAAAGAAAAGCGTGTTCCAAAACAACCGCAACCAAAAAAGCCGGAAAAACAACCGGAAGAAAAAATTACATCAAGAGTGAAGAAGTTCCTCGGATACTTTTTCGAATAGTGGCTAAAAAGGCAAAAATGCTATTTATCAATTTTAATATAATTTAATAAATCAATGAATTATTTACTTAGTATAAATGGCGTCTATACACTTTGCCTTTTAAAAAATTATTCGTAAAAATGGTGTTCTATGGGATATCGTCGAATTAGGAGGATTTGTCATGTTGGAATTTGATACTAATTTAGATTCATTGGCAACTATTAAAGTCATCGGCGTTGGCGGCGGTGGTAACAACGCGGTTAACCGAATGATTGAACATGGTGTACAAGGTGTAGAATTTATTGCAGTTAACACGGATGCTCAGGCACTAAATTTATCTAAAGCAGAAGTGAAAATGCAAATTGGCGGAAAGCTCACCCGTGGACTTGGTGCAGGTGCTAACCCTGAGGTCGGTAAGAAGGCTGCTGAAGAGAGTAAAGAGCAAATTGAAGAAGCTCTTAAAGGAGCAGATATGGTTTTTGTAACTGCCGGTATGGGTGGAGGGACAGGAACAGGTGCTGCGCCTGTAATCGCTCAAATTGCACGAGATCTTGGGGCATTAACTGTTGGAGTTGTCACACGTCCGTTTACCTTTGAAGGACGAAAGCGTTCTACACAAGCTGCGGGCGGTATTGCTTCTATGAAGGAAGCTGTTGACACATTGATTGTCATACCTAATGATCGTTTATTAGAAATCGTAGATAAAAGTACGCCAATGCTTGAAGCTTTCCGTGAGGCTGATAATGTGCTCCGTCAAGGTGTACAAGGTATCTCTGACTTAATTGCAGTGCCTGGACTAATTAACCTAGATTTCGCGGATGTTAAAACAATTATGTCCAGCAAAGGATCAGCATTAATGGGAATTGGTGTTGCTGCTGGAGAGAACCGTGCTGCTGAGGCTGCGAAGAAAGCCATCTCCTCTCCGTTATTAGAAACATCTATTGATGGCGCTCAAGGTGTACTAATGAATATTACTGGCGGAACGAATTTAAGTCTTTATGAGGTACAAGAAGCAGCAGATATTGTTGCAACTGCATCTGATCAGGATGTTAATATGATTTTTGGCTCGGTTATTAATGAAAACCTAAATGATGAGATTGTCGTTACAGTAATTGCTACTGGCTTTAATGAAGAAATTCCCCAGCCAAAACCGTCTTCTAGGCCAACTTTTGGACAACCAAAACCTGCAATAAATCAAGTTAAACGTGAACCAAAAAGAGAAGAAGTTTCTCATGAACCCGTAAGAAATAATTATACTCAACAAACTGATGATGCATTAGACATCCCTACATTTTTAAGAAATAGAAATCGTAGAAGATAATTGTATGTCAATGAATAAAGGCATGACCTCTGTTAAAGAGAGTCATGCCTTTTTATTGTTTATTAACTTAAACAGTTTGAGACTCTTTTAATTCCATGGCCGGTCCGAAGAATTCATAGCGGATATTTTCCTTTTTGATGCCTGCTTTCATTAATGCTTCATACATAGCTTGCATAAAGCCGACGGGACCGCACATATAAACAATAGCATCTTTGTTATTGATTACTTTATTTAACCAATCAGAAGTAATATAGCCTTCTTTACTATAGAGCCCATTTTCTTTGTCAAGAGCAGTTGGTTTTTCATAGCAGTAATAGCTTCTTACTAATTCACTTTTCTCGGTTATTTGCTTGACTTCATTGACAAACGCATGAACATTTCCATTAATAGCTGCATGGATAAAGGTAGTTTCTTGTTGTTTATCAGCTAGTTGATGGAGCATGCAAAGCATCGGTGTGATGCCTACCCCACCGCTAAGCAGAACGGTTGGCCGAATTGTTTGTTCCTCTAATACAAAATCACCAGCAGGCGCACTGATTTCAATGATGTCGCCAACCTTGGCATTATTGTGCAAATAAGTTGAAACGATTCCAGCAGGTTTATTTCCAATTGGATCCTCTCTCTTAACTGATATGCGATAGAACGATTTATCTTGTGATTGAGATAGGCTATATTGACGAATATGTGTGTATTGTTCGTTAGGTATATTATTTAATTTAATACTAATGTATTGTCCGGGAATAAATTCAGCGATAGGCTCTCCATCGACTGGTGTAAAGTAAAAGGAGGTAATAACATCACTTTCCTTTACGATTTTTTCAATTTTAAATTCTCTGAAAAGCTCCCAGCCCCCTTGCTGTTTGCCCGCCTTATCATACATATCCTTTTCTACATTAATAAATGCATCGGCAATAACTCCATAGGCTTTTTCCCATGCACTAATGATTTCATCTGTAGCAGCCTCACCTAATACTGCTTTTATGGCTAATAGCAAATGTTTTCCTACTATTGGATATTGCTCTGGCAATATTCCTAAAGATCTGTGCTTATGGGCTATTTGTTTTACTACAGGGACAATCGCTTCTAATTGATCGATATATTTCGCAGCGGCATAGACAGTATTTGCAAGCGCTTTTTGCTGTCTGCCTTGCTTTTGATTAGCGTGATTAAAAACATTTAATAATTCTGGATGATTGCCGAACATTAATTCATAGAATTTTTTTGTGATTTCTTCTCCATGCTGTTCAAGAACTGGAACTGTACTCTTAATA
>NZ_JBALOZ010000461.1:0-5632 GCF_036965125.1 Bacillus sp. JJ1503 | reverse complement strand
ATGTGAGGCCCTTGCCTTTATTTATAGGAAGTTTTAACGAAGTTGATTATTTAATAATATTAAGCTGTTTCTCTCTTTCACTCTGTTTCTTCATGTAATAAGAAGCCTCTTTATAAGTAACAAACTTATTATTTAACTCATCCCAAAGTCGGAAGCGAAGTGATTGGATGCTTGTTTTTAATGAAACAGTTGGAACGTTCTTTAACGGTTCTGTATTTTCGTGTGCCTCCTCTAATTTATAGTTAGGCACTCTTGGACTTAAATGGTGGACATGGTGGTAGCCGATATTCCCTGTTAGCCATTGCAGCAGCTTCGGAAGCTTATAAAAAGAGCTTCCTTCAACTGCTGCTTTTACATACTCCCAATGCTCATCTGCTTCGAAATATGAATCTTCAAATGTATGCTGAACATAGAAAAGCCATATTCCAGCTGAACCCGAGATTAAGAAAATTGGCGCCTGAACTAATACAAACGATTCCCATCCAATTGCCAAGCACATTAGACTGTATAGTGCAACGATCGAAATATTTGTTAAATAAGTATTGAGCCGCTCCTTCATCCTTGCTCCTTTTCTGTTAAAGCGATTCATAATTAAAAATTGATAAATCGGGCCGAGGCCGAACATGACAAACGGATTACGGTATAATCGATAAGCTAAACGCTCCCAAAACGATGCAGAGATATATTCTTCAACTGTGAGCATCCAAATATCGCCGACCCCACGCTTATCTAAATTACTGCTTGTGGCATGATGGACAGAGTGGTCGTGCTGCCATTGGCTGAATGGAAAAATGGTAATGATCCCTGTAATCGTTCCAACAATTTTATTAGCCGTTCGATTTTTAAAGAAAGAATAGTGACAGCAATCATGAAAAATAATGAAAATCCGAACTAGGAAACCGGCAGCCACAACAGCAATCGAAAGCGTTAATAAGTAGGATACTGTTAAACTTTTATATGCTAGAAACCATAATAAGAAAAAAGGAATTAATGTATTTATCATTTGCCAAACACTGGCTTTCATATTTGCTTTTTCGTAAGGAGCTATTTGTTTTCTTAAATGAATTTGCTTTTGTTTGGTCATATTAAGTGTATCCTTTCCCTCAGTTTTTCTTATTATATATAATTGAATAGAGAATTATAAGGCATACGTGTCATGTACAAACCATGATAAATGTCATGTTTGAAAAATAATTGACAGAGGAGTTCAAGAAATGAACCGGATACTTAATAAGTTTTTACACAAAGCAAAAACAACTTTACACTCCACAACTGCTCTCGTTAAAGAAAGAATTTATGCGTTGACTGGCACTTCTTCTGCAACAGTCGTGCAGCTGGCTGATTTTATTCGAAAACACCCGGATACAAGAGTGATGAAAAAGGAGCTATTAGGGCAAACATTTTATTTTTACATTTTGGAAAAGGATGGGGTCCGGTATTCACTTGAATGCAGAAATTCGTATATCCTCCAATTGGACGTACATGCTGGAAATGAACCTATTGTAACATACCGTTCTTATAGGGATCACTATCAATTAAATACACCGATAAAGTTTCCTGAACTAACAGCAGAATAAAATAAAAATGGGCCTCCAAAAATAGAGGTCCATTTTTATTTTATGAAAATATACTTTTAATACTGTCGATTAGATTCTTAAAAAAGTCGGAAATAGCCTGCAGAAACCCTTTATCACCTACAGCATCTTCAATACGCTGCTTAATATCCTTTGAAATATCCTCGAGCTGAGATTGAACATTGTCAAAATTAATATTTAAACTGCGCATTTTTTCGAATAAATCAATAAGCAGCTGACGATCTTGTTCACTCAGTTGGATTTCCAATGTCTTTAATTGATCATTAATGATTTGTTCAATTTCTTCCTTAGTAGCTGGATTTTGGCTGGCAATCTCTTTTTTGATTTCTGTCAAAAGCTCTGTAACCTTATCTTGATCCATGCCTTCCTTTTTTGCTAATTGAGTGGCAAGGTTCAGCTCTTCGTTAGCAACCTCGGTGTGCTCTGTATTTAATCCTTCGCCATTTCCTTCATCATAGGCTTTATAAATACCGACTAATGCCGAGTGTCCTGAAACTTTCACTGGAGATGCCACTTCTACTACTGCATCCTGTATCCCCGCAGTTAAAAGCGCATTCGCATACATTTCATCTGTTACTTCGGTTATATTTTCGGGGGTAACTTGTTTGATGACTAGCCCTTCACCCGCTTCTTTTCGGGTGATTTTTGCGGAAGAATACATATTGGCACGCTTGTCCCCTTTAATATAGGTGACTAAATCATCTCCAGTCACCGTAATTTCAGTAACTTTACTCGTGTCATTTACGCCCAGTAATTTTCGTACCTCATCCTTTTGGGCAGAGGATAATTTTTCCCCATATACAACGATAGGGAGTCCAAATTTTTCATTGATACTTTCTTCATTGCTACCATTAGCTGCGAGTGCAATTGTTCCGAGATTAGCTGCAAATAAAAAAACGAATCCAATCATCATCCATTTCGTTAAATTCTTTAACATGTATACACTCTCCATTTAATTTTGAATTACTATAGCAATCTATCAGCTATACGATTTAATGACAAATATAGCGATGCAGAAATTTTAACACACATGATGAAAAAATTCTTGTCCTAGATATAAAGATTCATTCTTTTTGAATCGGATGACTTTTTAAAGCATGAAAGGAATAAGCAAGTTTCTTTGCAAAGTTCAGTGGTGGTTCAACGGATTGCAAATGTATGTAGAGGATGTTTGGCTTCGTAAAAATCCAATGATTGTGTAAGGCGCTGACGATAATTCCCTGTGAGACAACCGCATGCATAAAGCCTAGGGTTTCCACTTCTAAAATTGCCATTTCTGCCAGGTTTAAGGCATTTCCATTCTGATCTAATGCCTCAAATGAAAAGCCTGCTGGTACAACTGATGATGTTGGACGCCCTTGAACTGATGCTTTAAAATCGCGCTGCATTTCTACAGACCAAACACCTTTGTTAAACTTCCCTTTCCCGTTCAATATTTTTGCAAATTGATCGCATAACACCTTTATGTCATTCATATGAACCCTCCTCTTTTAGAAGATTCATATGAATGAGAATAAAAATTTATGAAATGTGTTTATTATTGAATTCTTCCTTATTGATTATGATTTTCAACCGCCTCTAAGAGCTTAAATAGAAAAAGATAAATCAGCTTGCATGCTTCGCCAATTGTCATTTCTTCTGTAAAGCCTTCCACGCCATTAAGTGCAAAATTGAAATCCCATAATCCATCGGCTTGCGAAAACAGTAAACTAAATTTTGCCTCCCCTTTTAATTCATTTGTTAAAAAGTTTTTAATGGACTTTTCATACTTCTTCTGCAGCCTTAAACCTAACATAGCTTCATATGTACTAAAGACATCATCTACTTCTATACATAACGAATCTGTACCCACTTTATTAAAACGGCTTGATTCAATGTAAATAAACTCATTTTTATGGGTATGCAAATAGTTAAGAGGCTGATCAAAAAAATCCAACGACTCTTCAGCAAGCAGTTCTTCTGTTTCCTTATTACTGCGTTCAATATAAGCTTCGTTGAATAGTGAAGCATCATTTTTTTCTGTTACAATCAAATCTTCAGTAATCAGTTGCTGTTTCTTGGCATAGTCTATTTCTTCCTTAAATAAGACTATATTTGGCTGTTCTTTTAACATAAATTCTTTAAATTTTGATTTTAGCATGTTCACGTTCTCCTTTGTTTCATAGTTGGACGTTTCTTTTTGGAAGGCTTCCCTTTGAATGGTTTTGGCTCCATTATTGCTTTTGAATTGTGTTTTTTTGATTTTGTGGATTGTTTAGTTTTCGAACGATTTATATCCTCATCCTTTTTATCCGTATTGCCTATATTTTGTTTTTTAATTGTAATGTTAAGCTCTTTTTCAATGAGATCAAGAGTTCCTCTATCTGCTGATGAGTATAGCGTAATGGCCATACCATCCATTCCTGCCCTTCCGGTTCTGCCAATCCGATGAACATAGCTCTCGGAATCCTGAGGAATATCATAATTAATTACATGGGTCACACCATCAACATCAAGACCTCGTGATGCGACATCCGTTGCAATGAGGAATTGAGTTTTTGCATCCCTAAAGCGTTTCATGGCTTGCTCCCGTTTTGCTTGTGAAATATCGCCATGTAGTTCGTCACAGTTATACCCTTTTGATTTGAGCTCTTCAAATAGCTTGCTGACCCTTCTTTTCGTTCGGCAAAAAATAACGGCTAAGTATGGTCGATGAGTTTCAATTAGTTGAATAAGTGTTCCTTGTTTCGCGCGGTCAGTTGTGTGAATGGCCACTTGTTTAATATTTTTTGCTGGACCTTGTCTTTTCTCTATTTGGATGTATTTTGGATCCCTCATATACTTTTTAGCGAGCTTCCTAATTTCTGCTGGTACGGTCGCTGAGAATAACATTGTTTGACGTTCAGCAGAGGTTTCCTTAATAATGTCCTCCACTTCATTTAGAAAACCGATATGAAGCATTTGATCAGCTTCATCGAGAACGAGATAAGAAACATTAGATAATTGCACGGTATCCCTTCTAATATGGTCTAATAATCGCCCTGGTGTACCAACCACAATTTGAACATTTTTCTTAAGCTTTTTCAGCTGTTTGTCCACATCTTGCCCGCCGTATACCGCTAAAACTTCTATCCCATCTATTTTTGAAATTATTTTCTCAATTTCATCTGTAATTTGCAGTGCCAATTCCCTTGTGGGTGTAACAATTAATGCTTGAATAGTTGAGGAGTATGGTTCAATCTTTTCAATGATTGGCAATATAAAGGCAAGCGTTTTCCCCGATCCCGTTTCGGACTGAGCAATGATATCGTTTCCTTCTAATGCAAAAGGAATCGCTTGTTCTTGTATAAGTGTTGGATTAGTGATACCGTATTGTTGTAATGTTTCGAATAAACCTTTCGAAATACCTAATGACATAAATTTAGGCAAAGTATTCCCTACTTTCTAAACTGCTCGTGGAATTATTATCTTTTTCATTTTGCTCGTTTTTCTTAGGAATAGCAAACAAAAAAACAGACATTCAAAATTATAGTCTGTTTTTCTTCTGGAATTTGTTATTTTACGCCTGAAAGTTCTTATTTTCAATTACAGTTACCTTGGAATGAGTGCTGCTTCCAATTTGTTTAGTAGTCTCTACTAGCTTATGGATATTTAGACACGATTTCTTTGCTCCAGCGACTAATAAGGGTACACCAATAAAGTCGATTTTTAACCCTCTTGAAAAAAAACCTCCCATTGTCATAGCAAAAGGTACTGTTGGTGACGTGTTAGAAAAAATAATTTTTTCATCTATTTGAAACCGTTCCTCGAGTAATTGACAAAGATTTTTTAAGGCAGGAAGAACAAGCTTAGACGATCTTCTTCCTAAAGTATAAACAAAATGTCCATCTTCATCTTTACCATGAAAAATAATCTTTCCAGCATCCGATTTATTAAGCTTATTAAAATACTGAACATTTAAAATTTCTTCCCTAGTTAGCACCCGATTTGTCGGAAGCTTTTGTAAATGGTAGGATGCAGCAAGTGATGTAGTATGTGTGCCGCCGAAATCATTATAT
>NZ_JBALOZ010000460.1:2764-4554 GCF_036965125.1 Bacillus sp. JJ1503 | reverse complement strand
TGAACACTTAAAATTATCGAATAATTCCTATTCTTCAGACCAAATTTCATTTGATGCAAAAATTAAAAATGTTCATTTTGTTGGTTCAAAAAGAGTAGTTGAGTGTGTATCAGGTTCTCAGGAGATTATTATTAATCTACCTGATGAAGAAATTTTGGATTATTTAACTGAAAGTAGTATTTCCTTGAGTGTTAGGAAGGACTTGGTTAGAGTACTCTAAACCAACAGCTATTGATCCTCTACAATTTTCCATAGTTGTTATCATCGTCTGGGCAATCGGCCAACAACAGCCGCCGATTGCAAGTGAGGATTATAAATAACAGCTATAGCAAAGGTAAGTATCCTTCAGGTAAGTAAATACAATAATTGGTTTATCCTAGTCATGTTTATTTCTTTATTAGGAATAATATTCATTCCTGATGTAATGCTATATATTCCTAGATTAATAATCTAGTAAATTTAACTATAAGGGAGATATAAAAAATGAATTTTACAAATGTTGTACAAACTATTGAAACTCATACTTTTGGAGAGCCTACAAGAATTATTAATGGTGGATTATTAAAACTTAAGGGAAATACTGTAGCAGAGCAAAGAGACTATATGGCAGAACACTATGAATGGTTCCGTAACGCTCTCATTCANNCTCGTGGACATCGTGATATGTTTGGAGCAGTTTTGTTACCTCCTCTTCGAGATGATGTTGATTTTGGAGTCATTTATATGGATAATACAAACTTTTTAAATATGTGTGGGCATGCAACAATAGGGGTAGCAACTGCAATAGTTGAAACTGGATTAGTGGAAGTGAAAGGTCCAGTAACTGAACTTGTTTTAGAAACACCTGCCGGCCTCGTTTATCCCCGAGTAAAAGTTGAAAATGGCCGTGTTGAGTCAGTGACTTTTACAAATGTTCCAGGATTCCTTGAACAAAGGGACGTTGTAATAGATGCAGGAGAGATTGGAGAAATTACAGTTGATATTAGTTTCGGTGGTAACTATTTTGCATGGGTTAATATTGAACAGTTAAATGAAGAAATCCATGTTTCAAATGGAACAAAACTTAAAGCATTGGCGAAAATTATTAAACAGCATGTAAATGAACAGGTAAAAGTACAACATCCTACTAAACCTTATATTAACTATATTGATATTGTCACTTTTTATGGAAAGCCTCAGCTTTATCCGGAAGCTACATATAAGAATGTTCATATGTTTAGTGAACAGCAAGCTGACAGATCACCTGGTGGTACTGGGACAACAGCGATGGTCGCAAGAATGGTTGGAAGAAATGAATTAGATTTAAATGAAGAAGTAATCTGCGAGGGATTTGTTGGTGGTAAATTTATTGGAAAAGCTACTGAACGCACAATGCTTGGCGAAAAAGATGCAGTTATTACAGAAATAACTGGATCAGCCTTTATTACAGGATTCCAAAATATTTTAATTGATCCAAACGATCCATTTAAACACGGATTTATTGTAGATTAATATCACTAGATATGTTGAGGCGAAGAGCGATCTAACAAATCGTCTCTTCGCTTTTTTGTAAAATACATTTTAAACTAGACAAATAATATACAAAATATATGTTCAATTCGCCTTTCTATATGTTTATACACATCATTTAATATAAAAAAATTACAACCTATATTATTTTACACAAATTTTACACATTGCTTCTGCAAAGCCTTATTAAATCAATATTTTGACCGTTTTTTCGCCCTCGACCACTGGTATCTTTAGGTAAAAAGAGTTCATTTAAAAATAATAAAACACTCACAATTGTT
>NZ_JBALOZ010000460.1:0-2740 GCF_036965125.1 Bacillus sp. JJ1503 | reverse complement strand
TTAATTTTTTTGCACCTTGAATCATTTGCTTCAGGTTCTACATCAATATTTGTTTTAGCTTCCTCAATTGTATAATAAGTGTGATAAAAATAGAAAAGCCTCTGAATTGGTGACATAATAAAAGATAAACCCCAACATATATGAGTGAAGTACTCTTAATATTGGGGGCCTTTTTGCTATGTTATATTTATTTAGGAACGATTTTTAGTAGAATTAAAAAAACTTTAAGAAAATGAAAGTGTCCTTGTTTGTTTCATTTGCTATTAGGAATGGGGTTTTAAATCACTTGAAAAAATATTAGGAGGCAAGGGATGAAAATACTTATAGCTGNNNAAAGGGAATAAGGTGGGTTTTATTATCAAACCAGATTTTAATAACGCAGTTAAAAGAAACCGATAATGAAGAAGAGTTTTTAGATCTCCTTTTCGATTGGAAGCCAGATATTGTAATTGTAGAACTTGAAATGTTTACTCATACTCGAAAAAAATTAACAAATTTACTGAGGGAACTTGAAATAAAGACAATTGTTCATACAAATCATAAAACCTTTGAAGCAGCTGAGCAGTCATTAAAGATGAAAGCAGAGGCTCTGTTCATAAAACCTTATGAAACAACTGAGTGGTTACATACAGTAAAAAAAGCAATGATTAATTCACAAAAAAAGCCAAGCGAAGACAGAGAAACTTTTATCCATCACGGATGGGCGTATGACCTCTTATTCGGAAGAGTATTCAATAATTCACTTATTTTGGATCAGGTCCAAACATGGGGCTATCAACAGATCCCGACACTTGTTGTCGCACTCAGCCTTGATAAGTCGAATAAAGAAGAAGTTGACTTAACTAAGTTAGTTCATTTAATAAACAAAGAGTTTCAATCCTACCGCCCCTTTGTGCTAATCGTTGGCGATCAACTCGTCCTATTGTTTAGTGTAGAATTTTTACCTTCCGATCAAGAACCAATTCATTCGTTGAGACGGATATTAGTGTACTCTTGCCAAAAGATGAAAAATAAAAATGATTTATCCTTTTCTGCAAGTATTGGAAAATGCTACAACGATCCGATGATGGTACATCAATCATACTGGGAAGCAAAACGTGCCCTGTTACGCCGCTTTTACTTTGGGGGGAACCATGTATTTCCTCCGATTGAAAACTTGGTCTTAACCGATATCGATCCATTTCTTTCGCCTGAGGAAAGCGATGAAATTATGAAGCATTTACGAAACATCGATCGTGAGATGCTAAAGAAATGGCTTTATGATCAGGCAAATAAGTATCCGATAACGGAAGAAAGTTTCCCCGATTCGGAAAACGTCCGCATTCGATTAACAAATATCTTATCACATATAAGACGCTTTATGCTGGAAAAAGTATATCTACTTAAAGAAGAACCTATTTATAAAGAGTTATTTAACGATATATTAACCGGCGAAGTGTTATTTGATATTATCCACAATATGCTGTTATTTTGTTACAGATTATGCGATCAAGTTGAAAAAGAGGAATTCTCTTATAACTCTATTCTTATAAAAAAAGCGATTCAATATATAAATGAACATTACGCTACCCCAATTACCCTTGAGGAAATTTCATCTTATGTAAATCGAAATAGTCAGTATTTTAGTTCAATGTTTAAAAAACAGATGGGGTGTACTTTTACGGAATATCTACAAATGAAACGAATTAAAGAAGCACAATCGCTTCTAAAAGGATCAACTATGACGATTTCAGAAATAGCCGAACGAGTCGGTTTCACAGACCCGAGCTATTTTAGTAGAGTCTTTAAAAACATTATAGGATATTCCCCTAGTTTGTGGAAAACTAATAATTATCCAGATATCTAAAATTCATCCATATAACGTGGATGAATTTTTCTTTTGCATGTCAAATCACTTTATATTTTCATAAAATTATGGATATTATCCATAGAATCATGTAGCACAAAAAGATAGGATTAATCTAACGAATAAAGAAAACACTTTCTTAAGTAAATGGATTCTGCAGATATAGAAATTATAGGAGGTGATTCGACAGTAGGGCAGTTGCACTAAAAAGTTACAAACTCAATTAGTCAATAAAAATATTAAATATCTGGGAGGAATTTATATGCATTATTCACCAAAGAATGGTCAGGATCATGGCTTACCATATGACCCTTTTAAAAGTAGTACAATACCACGCCCTATCGGATGGCTTTCAACCAGATCTAAAGATGGAGTAGATAATCTTGCACCATACAGCCAATATCAAAATCTTACTTGGGATCCACCTATGGTAATGTTTGCGGCAAATCAATCAGTATTAGGTGGAAGAAAGGATACTGTTCGAAACGCTGAGGAAACTGGTTGGTTTGTTTGGAACATGGCTACTTGGGATTTACGCGAAGCAGTAAATATTTCCGCAAAGGCGTCTACGGCAGATGTTGATGAATTTGAGGCAGCGGGTGTAACAAAGAAAAATTGCATTGAGGCTCCTGTGTCACGTGTGGCCGAATCACCGGTTCATTTCGAATGTGAGTATGTCCAGACAATTAGGATTCCAACTGGAAATGAGGTTTCTACAGTCGATATTGTTATCGGACGAGTAGCTCATGTGCATATCGCAGATAATATCATTCTACCTAGTGGGAAACTTGATATATTGAAAATTAAACCGATTGCCCGCCTAGGGTATTATGATTATACTGTTATCAACGAAATATTTGAAATGAAAGCACCAGCTGCTACAAAAGAAGAGTT
>NZ_JBALOZ010000459.1:0-3290 GCF_036965125.1 Bacillus sp. JJ1503 | reverse complement strand
AAATAATCTCCTATTTAATTATTACATAAATATCCAATACAATTTACGATTCTTATTCAGTTAAATGCCCCATTCATTAAGAAAATCAAATGCCCTCCTTACTTTAAGAAACCTTGATACCAAAAAATTCTATAAGCATTAAACAACCTACCTAAAGTTGTACCAAACCAGTTTTTATATTTCTATTCAACATTTGAGAATGTAAGTTCTATTTCCTCTACCTGTTCTCCATCGATATTCATTTTATATAGATGGTAATCAGAATCACCTTTGGCGAAATTTCTATCTAACATAAAATAAATAATCCTTCCATCTGAACTTACAACAGGATCACTCACATGCTCCCCAAAATAAGTTAACTGTTTTTCTTCTTTTGTATCTAAATTATATTTATATAATTCGTATTCAAAGGTGCCTCCATCATGAGGATTACTAATGGATTGAAAAATTAGTTTCTTTCCATCAGGAGTGATTGTAAAACTAAAAATAGAAACTTCACGTTTAGAATCAGAAATAATAGACATCTCTTCCGGAGGATCTACAGGAATTTCAAAAACCCTTTGTTTTACTTGGAAGGAATCTTCTGCTGTTTTTACATCTGAATCATCATCTCTACCTATGTAAACACTATCCCCACTAGATGAAACGTTCAATGAATAAATAGAATACTGTTGTAGATTTGTCTTTTGTTCATGTGATTTCTGATTTAGATTAAATTCGTATACATCAAAATTATGTGGTCTTTTCCCTGTAATTGGTGAATAATTTTCAAAAGTTCCAGCTCGTAGGTATAAAAGAGACGGATGGTCCGGCTTAAATTCAATCTCTGTAATAGTCGAAGGATCCGTGAATAGGTCTGTTATTGCCCTATTTTCCATATTATAAAAATGGACCGTACTTATCAGTTCTGTGTCCTTATCTTTATTTGTAGTTATATAAGCCAATATCGAGCCATCATGTGAAAAGGTTGGATCTAGAATCATCGTTTCCTCATCATACTCAGCTACGACTGTATCCATCGACTCCCCTTCATTATGCAAAAACAACTGAGGTTTCCCCTCTTTGTAGGTTACATAGGCAATTGCATTTTGAGATGAAACATCATAATGATTGGAAAGCCCATTCTGTTTTTCGTTTTCTGTTTTGTTTAAAAAAACACCCGTAACCACAAGAGCTATTGTTAAAATAAACAAAAATAGTAATAAAAAAATGAGATTCTTTTTCTGCATTATGTAATCCTTTCTTTTCTTTGTTAGCACTATCAAGAGCATTATCTAAAAAAGAGTACTGGGGCATAAAGCCATAAAAAAATGAGGATACAGGCTGCAATGGGTATCATTCCAATTACAAATGCAATCCGTTTATTTTTCTTTACCAACTTCAATTGTGCCGCATACATACCTACCCAAATAGCAATTGGACTAGCAAATATGACCATCATAAAATGAAATTGTCCAATCATAATAAGACCGCCAACGATTAGAAATAGTGACATCCCTGAAATGATAATTCCACTAGTAATATTCATTCCATGCAAAATCTTGATATACTTTTCATCCGAACTATAATCATAGATTGTTGTTCGATAAACAAGACTAATGCTTAGAGCAATGTTTAACCATACCCAAATAGTTAGACCCACAACGGTCATTGATTGATCTAACTGACTAGTGATTAACCATCCGTATAGTTGTCCAAGTGTGTGGAGTACCAATAAGCCATTTAACCATAGCTTTCTATTAATATGAAAATGTTGATTTAGTGGAAGAAGTAACAACATTGTACTTAAACTCATAGAAATACAAAGCCAGCCGATATAAGCATCCCCTTCAAAAAAAAGACTCGATAGATAAACTCCAATTGTGAAAAGGATGGAAGAAATAGCTAATGTAAGCATTAATTCCTTTCGATAAGGAAATAGTGCTTGTTGAATTTGACTGCCAATTTCTCCTTCTAGTCCAAATAGCTGCATGGCCTTTTCCTCTGCCTTTTCTGGTGTTAAACCCTCTTCCTCCATCAAGTAATCGCGAGAAATCTGAAGGTGGATAAGTAGTTCGTCATAAAGGTCCTCTTTTTCTTTCTTAGAACTCTCTGTATGACGAACAATGTTTTCCACATATTGTTCTAATTTCGATTTCATATAAGACCCTCCGAGCTTCTATGTACTAAATTCTCAATGAGTCTCCAATCCTTTTGTTTCTTCTCTAATTCCTTCGTTCCTGAATCAGAAATTTTATAATACTTCCTCCTCCCTGAAGGAGTTTCTGACCAATAGGACTCAATCAACTGTTTTTTCTCTAGACGTTTTAATGCTGGATAGAGCGTCCCTTCACTCATTTCATATTGATCGTCACTTAGCTGCTTCAGTAATTTAGTAATTTCATACCCATAAAGATCCCTCTGGTTAATAAGCGATAACAGAAGAAGATCAATACTTCCTTTTAACATTTCCCTGTCCATTTCATCACCTGATCTCAAATTTTATATTGATATTGTAATACGATGTACATCGTATTACAAGGTAAAATTGTATATTTTCCCTGAAGTTAATTGCTTAAATCTACTAAATTTATTTTTCAATTATTTCTCCCGAAAAATGAGCGAACCTTCGCTCTTGAGGAATCGCGCCAGATTGTGGAAGATCAAGATAATGGTTATTACTCTTTGTTTGTTAAACTATAGCACCCTTTAGTTGAAGTTTTTTTCATTAAAAAATTTATTCAACAAACTCGCCTGATTATTATGCAATCATCAGACCAACTTTTACACCAAGACCTGTTTCCCAAAAAAATAATAATATTACCATAATGAGGAACCAAGAAATTCGCCATGCTTTGTTAGGGCGTACAAATTGAAGGAAATAAAAGATACCCCAGATGACATACGAAAGCCCAGTTGCAAACCACGTAGAGGAATCTACTCCTCCTCCACTCATTCCAGCCCCAAATAAGGCTAATACATTAAATGAAAATAACAAAAACAAAAAAATTAGGTTATATATATGAAATGCTTTCTTACTCAACTGTATCACCTCCTATCAACTTTCAATTCTTCTTCCACTAACCTACCCCTTTAGTGGAGTAAGAGTATTAGTTTTGGTAGCAAGTCTCATATTCGTCTTTCATTAACAAACTTTTACAAGCCAAACCATTTTCGTGATAAATCTCTTTACCAATTTCTAATTTGATACTTCTATTCGAATTTGGATAATCAGGTTGGTCATTTAGAATGTATAGGGTATCATCATCCAGCCACTCTATAGAAAAATTACTTTTTGCATCACTATAATA
>NZ_JBALOZ010000458.1:0-1065 GCF_036965125.1 Bacillus sp. JJ1503 | reverse complement strand
GTTGAAGAGAATGTAAATGTTCTTGGGGTACATTTAATCATTGATTCGGAGCATAATAAAAATAGGGAGGGAATCAAATTATGATACTTCGTTGGGTACATAAGTATGTAATCATCTTGGTATTATTCTGTTTTTCTATTTTCGTCCCCCTCCTCATTCCATTAGCTGAAATAGAGAATGATTCACAACAGCAAGTATTTTTGAACTTTGAAAAAGAGATCCTTGATTTAATCTACTCTAGTATAGGGCCATTGAATAAACTGGACAGAGTAATGGGAGAGGAAAGCTTATATAATATTGCCTTATCGGCAGAACAGAAGCTTGCTGAAAATTCCATGACTTTAGCCCAATTAAAGGTACCTACCACATTGTCAGATGATATAAAGACATCGTTAGAAAATATCAAAGATGATTTGTCTATAGGTTTAAAGGCATTGGAGAAAAGTATGAACCACTTGGCACAATACATCGTGAAGCGTAACCCCTTATTGTACGATAAGTTCACCGAGGATTATGACAAGGGTTTTCTCTATATTTACGGTGTATTAACTTCGTTAACTACAATAAGATCGCAACTAGTCTCAAACATATCAATGATAGATAAAAATCGTTCGGTTTCACGAAAGGTAAGATCAGCAAGTAGTGGATGAATGTTACCTTTTACCCTACATGCCTTGATTAACTCTCTTGCACAGACTGACATAATGAGGGTCAGACTTAGTTTTGAAGGTATTGAAAAAAGGTTCTTCGATTTAAAGTGTACCCCTTGTAATCACCGGGCGCAGCTCGGGGTTTATTTGCGGCTTCTCGATATTCCGGTGCCGGGCATCTACGGCCCCTCGGCCGACGAGGAAGCCCAATGAATTAAGTTTCTCGTCCAATACTCGCTAAAAAGTCATAGGTCACCGGCATGAACGCAGTTACTCTACTACAAGGGACAAGAATGATTATACTCCTTAATCAATAACAGTTGAGGATTTTTAATTGAATAATACCAGTTAATATCAGCTTTTTGTTTATTCAAGAAAAGGGCGCTTTCCTATAATAAGGAACAGCGCTTATTTT
>NZ_JBALOZ010000457.1:0-6286 GCF_036965125.1 Bacillus sp. JJ1503 | reverse complement strand
CCTTTATAGTTGCTCATAACTACATTGGAAGCGATCTTTGAATCGAATGTGTCAAAGATAAACATCCCTGCACCATCGATTTTTGTATTTAAATAAAAGATATTTTCTAGAATAAAAACTTCATAGCTCTGCATAATCATCAGTCCGTTAATACTTTCACGAACTTGATTTTGCGAAATGAGGACATTTCTGGAATCCATTGTATGAACACCATACCGTGTCCGGATCATTTGATTTCCTTTTACCTCACAGAATTCAGAATAGGATACATAAATTCCATCCTGTGTATCATATATGAGATTGCTATTGGCAGAGGTATTTGGTGCCTTCACTAAATAAATCCCATAGCCTTTATATTTGGACTTCTCGTCAAAGCTAGTAATCGTATTATGTTCAAAACGATGGCCGTAGCTTTCATGAGCATAAATCCCATGAAATACATTTTTTATTAAATTATGATGAATATGAGAACGATTGCCTTTAATATAAATCCCAGAATTTTGAGAACCGCTCCCTTCTATCTGTAATCCTTCAATAGATACGTCATCAGCCTCAATTGTAATAACGTTCCCTTCATATGGACCGATGATCTTTGTTCCTTTTTCACCGATTAAATGAACGGGATGGGAAATAGTAAATGATCCGGAATATTCACCCGATTTGAGATTTATCACAGAAGAAGTACGATTTAATAGAGCCCCCTGTAGCTCCTTTGTATTAGATACAGTCAGCTCAGACCCGTGTACTTTACCCGCAAAAACGAACCAAGAAAATACAATAAATAGGAGAACTTTTTTATTCATTTGGGATACACCTCCCCATTCACTGTTACGATTATACAGCTTGAAGGGCAGTGTTCCTACGTCGCATGTTTCATAACTGTCCGTAATATTTATAGGAATATCTGCCCTCTATTTGAAATTTAAGGTTCACTTTATAATTTTTTTCTAGTATAATTTTAGTTGTGTGATTTATTTATCTATTAATGGCTCATTGTAGCCTTACCGTCGTCTTCACCTGTNNTGTGTGACAATTGGATAGCTTCCGACTCTTGTTACGGTAAATTCAACTACAGCACCACCGCTGGCTGGCAGCATAACAGTTTGTAATCCTTTGTAATGGTTATATGGGTTACCGTCAATATATACATCATCGAATATTGTACCAACAACATGGAATGAGCTTACTTCATTTGGTCCTACATTGTTAATATAGATTCTTACTCTGTCTCCTACTTTTGCTAATAGAGGTTGTTCTTTAAGTGTGAACGTATCGCCATTTGTATTTAGGTCACCTTCATGAAGAGCCTTAGTTGAGAATACAACTTGACTTGGTACACCATTAGTGAAATCATCTAAATCGTTATATTTATACCATTCGTTTTGAATCATAACGAATTCTTTATTAATCCCTTCATCGGTTGGATAGCCATTTTTCGGCTTAACAATGATCGTACCATGCATTCCGTTTGCAATATGTGAAAGTACCGGTGCTGTTCCACAATGGTACATAAATACACCTGGCTTATTTGCTGGATAACTGAAAGTACCTGATTCATTAGGCTTTACATTTGAAAAATCTTTAGATGGTGCTGCATGAACAGCGTGAAAATCCATGCTATGCGGAATGGCCGGATCCATATTCTTTAATGTAAAGTTAATTGTATCCCCTTCATTTACTACTACAACTGGCCCAGGGGCTTCCCCGTTAAATGTCCAAGCTTTGTACATATACCCTTTGTCAATTTCAATGTCTGTGATCTGTGATGTCATTTCTACGTTTACTTCTGTAGGACCCACTCTTTCAATTTTCAACGGTACCGGTTCTTGATTCAAATCTTTATGTGGGGCTATGACTTCATTATTACTTTTCTCGGCTGCTAATACCTTTTGTTCTGGCTGTGGTTTTTCTTGTAAAGATTGCTGGTTACATGCGGTTAGTAAACTTAGTCCTATTGCGGATGTTAGAAGATATTTCATACCTTTATTCATGTTAATTCCTCCTTTATTATCCTTTTCCTTTACATCTTAATCATACTGATTCCATTCCTGTGAATAGGTGATATTACTCACAAAAGATCATGAGTCTGTGAAAAGTTTGTGAAGTCTGTTCATGAGAACTTGCATACCTTATATGCAGTCTCTTGCGCTTAACATAAAAACCTTGAAAACGCTTTAATTCCATATGTCCTCTCATTCCATGGAAATGTAGGTTTTAATTGTGCTATACTTTAACAGCGAATAAATATTGCCCGTTTTTTTAATCTTTTAATCTATAAGTGTAAGGTTTTTGCTTTCATCATCGTCTATTATAATGAGGGCGATAATGGCAATTAAAAAAATCTTAATATCCCTACTTACAAAAAGGAGAATTACAGGAAAAATGATAGTTGATTTTATGATGATTTTAAAAGCAATCATACTTGGATTAGTTGAAGGTTTAACAGAATTTGCCCCAGTCTCATCTACCGGGCATATGATCATCGTGGATGATATGTGGCTTCATACGAAGGATTTTTTATCAGATTCTACAGCAAATACATTTAAGGTAGTCATACAGTTAGGATCCATACTCGCAGTTGTCATCATCTTTAAAGATAGATTTATTGACATGCTAGGACTTGGAAGACGGAATAAGGGTGCAGCGGTTCCAGAAAACCGTTTGAAGCTGACACAAGTTATTGTCGGCCTTATTCCAGCCGGTATACTCGGAGTTCTATTTGAGGATTATATCGATGAAAACTTATTTTCAACTGAAACAGTATTAATTGGCTTAGTTATTGGAGCTGTCTTTATGATCCTTGCAGATATTTTTGGAGGGAAACGGCCAAAAGTGGACACGGTTGATCAAATTACTTATAAACAGGCGTTTTCCATTGGATTGATACAATGCTTTTCACTTTGGCCTGGGTTTTCACGCTCGGGTTCAACGATTTCTGGCGGTGTATTGCTCGGATTAAGCCACCGTGCAGCAGCTGACTTCACTTTTATTATGGCTGTACCAATTATGGCCGGTGCTAGCTTTATCTCATTATTGAAAAACTGGCAATATTTCACGATCGATGCCCTGCCATTTTTCATCGCCGGATTTATTAGCGCCTTTGTGTTCGCCCTTTTATCTATTCGTTTCTTTTTAAAACTGATTAATAAAATCAAACTTGTGCCATTCGCCATTTACCGAATAGTATTGGCCTTAGTTATTTATATCGTATTTTTCTAAAAGCGGACTAGCCCTAGTCCGTTTTTTTGTACGTTAAGAAAGTATAAATTGTCAGTGGAGAAGTTGATCCGATGTAGTTGCCAATTTTAGGAATTAAGTATAAGTTCAACTACGCTCTGTCTTTGCCTTTTCAAGACTTGCCAATCGGCGAGTTTTCTATATAAGCATTTCATTATCCTGATTTCATAAATATTGATAAAATAGCTTTCAAAGGAAAAACTTTTTAAAGAAGATGGAATGAAGGAAGTTGAATAATATGTCAGTCCAGACTGAAAAAAAATCACTTAACGAAATTCGCTATTCTGTTTTAGATCTATCCCCTATCATTGTTGGCGGAACAGCATCAGAAGCACTTCGTAATACATTAGATCTTGCACAGCATGCCGAAAAATGGGGCTATCACCGATACTGGCTTGCAGAGCATCATAATATGCAAGGGATAGCCAGTTCAGCAACTTCGGTTGTCATCGGGCATGTTGCCGCAGGTACAACATCCATTCGGGTTGGATCCGGCGGCATTATGCTGCCTAATCACTCTCCACTCGTGATTGCAGAACAGTTCGGGACGTTGGAATCCCTATTCCCAGGCAGAATTGATTTAGGACTTGGCCGTGCTCCAGGAACAGATCAACTAACCGCCAGAGCTTTAAGAAGAAGCAGCCGCATGGATGGATCGGAATTTCCCGAACAACTAGAGGAGCTTCGGACATATTTCGACCCATCTAGAAGTTCAGCACCTATGCATGTTCGTGCTGTACCGGGTGAGGGGTTAAATATTCCCATTTGGCTGCTAGGTTCGAGCGGTTTCAGCGCTCAGCTTGCGGGTCAGCTTGGACTCCCATTTTCTTTTGCTAGTCATTTTTCACCTGAGAATACGTTGCCTGCTCTTGATTTATATTACCGCAGCTTCCGCCCTTCAAATGTTCTAGATGAACCTTATGCAAAGGTTGGAGTGAATATCATTACGGCAGATACGGATGAAAAAGCGAAACGGCTTGCAACATCCCTTCAGTTGCAATTCCTTAATCTTATTCGAAATACGCCTGGACAGCTCCAGCCTCCAGTCGACAATATAGATGAGCATTTGAGCGAATATGAGAAAGGCCTGCTTCAAAAACAACTTGGTTCCTCCATTATTGGCAGTCCAGACAAAGTGAAAGCTCAGCTGCAAAGCTTCATTCAAGACACAAAGGTCAACGAAATCATGGTAACCGCCCAAATCTATAACCACCAAGACAGACTGCGATCCTTTGAAATTGTCTCTGAGATTATGAATGGGGTGGAGTAGCAGTTAAATATCCGTCATCTTTGAGATGACGGATATTTTTATCGTGAATTTACGTAAAGTGTTATATAAAAAACGGGATGACGAACAGTGTTAGTGGTAAACTTCGTATATTACACTTAACTCTCCAATTTATTGGTAAAATGATGAAACCTGTCACTAAACCTAGTTATATGGACAGGTTTTGAGGAAACCGCCGGAACCTGTCCAGTAAACCGAATTTATTGGACAGGTTTCGGGGAAAGCGATGAAACCTGTCCAATGAACCTGGTAATATGGACAGGTTTTGAGGAAACCGCCGAAACCTGACCAGTAAACTGAATTTATTGGACAGGTTTTGCGGAAAACGATGAAACCTGTCCACTAACCTGTAATTTGGACAGTTAATCAGAGAACATACATCAAGCGTCCTTAATATTAAATATTATCCAATTTCCTCCCAGATACAAGGTCATCGACAAGCTTTTCTGCTGCACGCCTATATAGATTGCTCATATGGGCTAATGAGGCAATCATGAGCGTTTTCTTTAGCACCGCAGATTCATTTTCTATCATTTCACCTATCTCTTCATTTACATCCTTTCCTTTTTGTTCAATTTGTTCTATAAATGCATGGATATTTTTTTCAGTTAAGTGAAGAAAGCTTTCATAGAAACCATCTACATCCATACTTTGCTTGATAATTCTTTCATTGATGCCAGACAATGTTTCTTTTATGTCATTAATCGAGAGAGCCCCCTTTAATTGATAAATAAAACTAATTAAAATGAGGTGCTCTTTTGAATACTTTTTATTTTTGATCGGGAATAACAGCTTACCTTTAGCATAATTATTGATCATTGTTTTTGTCAGGATCTTTTCTTCCTCATTACGCTTCGTGCAGCTAAATTTATTTTCAAACAGCTGGATTACTTGATCCATATAGAGATCAATGTCAGGAATTTCATTTAAAGAAATTTGACTATTTAAGTTCAGTGACTCTATCATTTTTTGCAAATTTTCCATTTACATAAACCTCAACATTCATATTTTATAAATAAATAATACTGTATTAAAAAGATTAAGTAAATGATTGACTATCTATTGAAACGTATGTATCATTATATGTAGTTATCAAAACTACATAAATTAGGGGGATTATTGATGACATCTTATATCCGAGAGCCAATTAACGGTCTTACACACTTAGCTGGAGCGATTCTTTCCTTTGTTGGACTTCTAGCGATGGTGATCAAGGCATCAATAACAACGGCTTCTCCAATTGCAATCACTTCTGTTATTATTTTTGGCATTAGCATGATCCTGCTTTACTCCGCATCAGCCACCTATCATATGGTAGTTGCTAAGGATAAGGTCATTGCTTTTCTTAGAAGACTCGACCATTCAATGATTTTTGTTTTAATTGCTGGATCCTATACGCCCTTTTGTCTGATTAGCTTAAAGGGAGCAACAGGCTGGTTAATATTTTCTATTGTTTCTGTCATCGCAGTAGTCGGTGTGCTTTTTAAAATGATCTGGTTTAATTGTCCAAGATGGCTATCAACGGTCCTTTATGTGGCAGTAGGCTGGATAATTATATTTGCCTTTTCGCCTTTATCTGAATCACTAAGTTCATCTGGAACTCTCCTCCTCATAGCCGGTGGAATCCTGTACACAATTGGTGGATTAATTTACGCTCTAAAACCTAAGTTTCTAGAGTTTGATTATTTCGGTTTTCATGAAATTTTTCATATTTTCATTATGCTTGGAAGCATGGCTCATTTTCTTTGTGTTTATTTATAT
>NZ_JBALOZ010000456.1:0-1556 GCF_036965125.1 Bacillus sp. JJ1503 | reverse complement strand
AGCTCCAATTTATGTTTAGAAGGAGTTTGGTAGGTTACATAGCCTTCCATTTTTGTCACATAGTGTCCATCGCCAACTGAATATTGACCGCCGAATTCGTTGTCATAGCGGTATACGCGGTATTTTTCACCTGGATTTAGGACTCTTACAAACTGGAGACCCTCATCTGTTCGTTTCCATAGATTGATAGGTTTTTCGATGGAAAGTCTGCCAATCTGGCCCTTTTTCAAAATAACACCATCCCAATAGACAAGCGGTGTTTCCTTGGCAGGCACTTCGACTTCCACTTCCTCTTCTGTTACTGCCGGTTTCATCACATTCCAGAAAAGCTCGGAAATCGCCTTGTAGCCATCTTCGCTCAAATGAATATCTTTCGGGTTTGGTAAAAAAGCAATATTTTTTGCGATGACATCTGCAGTTGGAACGTAAGTAGAGACGGATTGGATCGCAATTTGCTCAATCATTGAATTTAGTGAAATTAATAATTGGTTGAGAGCGGGCTGGTGCTCAGCCGGCAAATGCGGGTATGGGTTGTAGTAGCCCATGATATAAAGCTTTACATCTGGATTAAATGATTTTACAGCAGTGATAATTTTAACAAGGTTTTGTTGAATTTCCGCAAAGGTTTGCTTAACTTCTTCCTGATCAAAAGAAACGGTTTGATTTTCCGAATCAATCTTAATCTTCTTTAATATATCATTGGCGCCAATATCTAGTGTCACATGCGTGGCTTGGCCCAAAACAGCATGGATTCCAGCGTTTTCTCCTTTTATCACGTTATTGGCAATGTCTTCAAGTACGTTTGTTGTCGTATAGCCCGGCACGGCGTAATCCCTAACAAATGTTTGGAGAGTCTCAGCGCCCTTGAAGTTTTCCGCAATAAAGTCAGGATAGCCCTTGCCAATCTCACCAAACGGCGATAGGCCGGCTGCCAGTGAATCTCCAAGACTAACATAATATACATTCTTTTCTGCAGCAGCTGAGCTAGCAATTGGCTGCGCGACCATCCCAAATAAAAGTGCAAACACGAATAAAGCCTTAACAAAATTCCTAGACAAATAGACCCCCTACCCTCATAACGATTTTGAATATTCGCAAAACACCCTATCATTCTACCTTAATTTTATAGGTAAAAACAACCAGAAAGATTTGCGGTGCGGGCAATATTTATGGACATTTTTCGCTATTTTGTGGAAGCTTGGAGACGATTCTTGGACTTCTATTTATAGTTAGGCGGGCTGTCTCTTTTACTTTTAAAGGTTGTTTGCAGTTTAAAGTTATTATGGTAAAAATATCGTTAATTAAACGTTTGATTAAATCCCCTCAAAGCCAGGCAGGGAAAGGGATTGAGACTGTTTAATCAAACGTTTGTTTAATGATCTCTTATACCGACAGACAGGATCTTCCTAAGTTTGTATCTTATTAATTATTAATTTTAGCCAATTGGTATAAATTGATATATAAATACGAACATACATATTAATTAAACGTTTGATTAGTTTCCCTTAAAGCCATGCTGGACAAGGGATTGGGACTGTTTAATCAAACGTTTGATT
>NZ_JBALOZ010000455.1:0-1683 GCF_036965125.1 Bacillus sp. JJ1503 | reverse complement strand
GATGAATATTGGTCTAGGACTTATTTTAATTCCATTTTCAATAATCATAATCTTATTTAGTATGTTTTGTTCAATTTGAAGCAAAATATTATTATTTTTTTTGTAATTGGTATGGTTCTTCTATTATCGGCATTTTCTTTTAGCCATATTCTTCCTCGCCTTTATCATCATACATTTACGAAAACAACAGATTTAAGTAAGGAAAGCATTGAAGGACTTTTATTAAATGATGATTTTAATAGTGAAGAAATAACAAAAAGTTATGGGAGGAAAGCAGAACAAAGTAGAAATGTAACAGGTTATGATTATTTTGGGGATATATGCTTAATTTCCCAAAGGCTGGGGAGGTAAGGATTTCAAGATTGGTTTTTCATTCCATTCTTCTTGTATTTATTATTGCTTTTCTATTTTTTTCTGGTAACAGACTTATTAAGATTGGCAATTGGATACCGTATAGAAATTGATACAAGTAATGTTTCATTAAAAGAAAGTGATTTTAAAATTGAACTGGCTCACTATTTAGAAATAAAACTTTTGAAAGAAAAAAACGAAACGGGATAGTGATATCAATATAGCTTTAATTGTATTGTCCCACGTTAGTATTGCATTTATTAATTAACCCTAGAGATGAGGTATATAAATGAAAGCACTTGTTTTTAATACATTTGGAGGTCCGGAAGTCCTGGAATATTGCGAAGTAATGGATCCTGTCATCGGTCCGGATGAAATTCTTTTAAGAATGAAAGCAATCGGTCTAAACTTTGCAGACATTTATAGAAGGAAAGGAAATTATCATCTTGCCGGGGAGCCTCCATATATTTTAGGTTATGAAGGTGCCGGAATTGTAGAAAAAGTAGGAGCAGAAGTGCAAGGCATAAGCTCAGGAGACCATATTGCATTTGCTGATGTTCCATTTGCCAATGCAGAGCTAGTAGCTGTTCCATATGAAAAATTGATACCTCTGCCAGGATCAGTTTCATTGAAGGAGGCTGCATCCATACTCCTTCAAGGGCTAACTGCACATTATCTTACAAGGGACAGTTATGCTGTAAAAAATAATGATGTTGTCTTAGTACACGCAGCAGCCGGAGGTGTCGGGCAGCTTCTTGTTCAAATTGTAAAGCTTCTTGGTGGTAAGGTAATAGGCTTAACATCTTCCACGGAAAAAGTTGAAGCTGCAAAAAAAGTGGGAGCGGATTCGGTTCTCCAGTACAAGGATGACTGGAAGCAGAAAGTTCTGGAAGAAACGAACGGCAAAGGGGTGGATGTTGTTTATGAATCAATAGGCTCTACACTCATGGACAGTTTTGCTGTTACGCGCATCGGTGGTACAGTTGTATTTTATGGGATGGCAGGTGGAGATCCGGCTTCAGTTGATCCCCGTATGTTGATGGATACTTCAAAAACTCTAACGGGGGGAGATCTTTGGAATGTTCTCACTTCTAAGGAAGAAAGAGTAACACGATCAAAAGAGCTGTTTAGATGGATAGAAGAAGGAAAAGTAAAAGTATCGGAGCCGACAACTTTTGCATTAAGAGATGGACAAGAAGCTCACCGATATCTAGAAAGCCGAAAAAGTACGGGTAAAATCTTGTTACTTCCATAAGGGGCAGCGTCAGAAGACCAAACAACAAGGAATTTCCTTCCGTTTTGAAAGAATTGGCTAAATCATCTATTCATCCT
>NZ_JBALOZ010000454.1:913-1055 GCF_036965125.1 Bacillus sp. JJ1503 | reverse complement strand
CTTTTATGCTCATACACTGAGGTTATATTTTATAATGATTTCCAGAGAATTGACTTTATTATCATTAATTTACTTTTTGGGGGTCCGAAAAAAGTTATTCGTAGTCCAATATATGTAAAAACACCCCTCCTTTTGTAGTATA
>NZ_JBALOZ010000454.1:0-834 GCF_036965125.1 Bacillus sp. JJ1503 | reverse complement strand
TGAGTGGGTAGAGTGGCTTTTACAATTCCTGAATCGATTCGTTCAACTGCAACGGCCGGTGAAAGGCTGCTATTTCGAACGTTGAAGACATATTTGCCTGATGACTATATTGTGTATTATGAGCCTGAGATACATGGAAAGCGGCCTGATTTTGTGATTATTGGCCCTGATCTCGGGTTATTAGTATTGGAAGTAAAAGATTATACAAAGAATACATTGTTTCAAATTAATCAAGATGAATGGACGTTGGTTACTTCATCGGGGATACAAACGAAAACGAAAAGTCCGTTAAAGCAGGCACGCGAGAATGTGTTTCATATCGTAGATGCATTGAAGAAAGATCGCAATTTGGTTCATCTAGAAGGGAAGTATCAATTCCAGCTAAAGTTTCCTTATGGTTTTGGGACAGTGTTCACTCGGCTTTTCCAGAAAGACTTTATTGAAAACGGGCTGTATGCAGTGGTTGAGCCGTCCCTTTGTTTAACTCGGGATGAGATTGATCCAGATAAGGAAGCTTTTTCAGAAGAAAATTTATTTGAAAAAATCTCAAATATGTTCATTGTCCCTTATCGTTTGCCCGCTCCATTAGGAAAGGAAGAACTGGATGCAATCCGCTATCATTTATTTCCGGAGGTACGCATTAGTGCTGAATTTAAGCAACCAGTTCCATACCAAGATCAGCTGCTTTTGTCATTGCATGATATTAAGGCAATGGACCTTCATCAGGAAATGCTGGCGAAGCAAATAGGGGATAAAAATCGTTTGATTCGCGGAGTGGCGGGTAGCGGAAAAACATTGATACTTGCCAGCCGGGCTAAGATGCTGGCAAAGGAT
>NZ_JBALOZ010000453.1:3867-4547 GCF_036965125.1 Bacillus sp. JJ1503 | reverse complement strand
AGCTTACTTTTTTATATTAATGTAAATATGACATAGAGCCAAAAAACTGAACCTCATTTTTACTATAGGCAATAACTCCTGTAAACGCAAAAGAAAAAGACCTCAAAAGGTCTTTTTCTAATGTGTTCCAGCAGGTCCTGGCGGGAAGACCAATTTCATTAAACGATCTTTCACTCCCGGAAGTCCCATGATGGAATTGACGAAAATTCGGCGCAAAATAGCATTTCTAAATAATACATTCAACGCTCGGTACCGATTTTGAAAAATAAAATATCCGCTAACTCCAATCATGATGATTGATATTATACGACCCATATTCATCCCTCCTTATTCTAGTTTGAGATGAATATATAAATTTTATCCATTTATGGTACCAACTAATAAGAGGAAAAGTAATCCTAATAATGCAGCTAGAAAACCCGATGAAAAGTTCACAATATCATTATTCATCATAATTAGCCCTCTTTTGTAAATGGTTCTTTTCCCGCAATGGTTACTTGCCTCTACTTCAGCCCCGCATATTTTGCACTGATAGACTACTTGGATAAAAGCCCCAAACATCGTATCTATTATATTCCCAACAAATCCAAACACGAAAATAATCAGGAGTCCAGTAAATGAAATAGGAAATAAATAAAAACAAAGGATCGCCACCGAAAAAGACCCACACAGAGCAGCAA
>NZ_JBALOZ010000453.1:0-3825 GCF_036965125.1 Bacillus sp. JJ1503 | reverse complement strand
AACGGCGCCCGAGGTACCTGCGTCAACCTGTCTCATTGAACGAATAAAAATAGGTGCCTGTTTGCTCGTAGAACCTATTTCAGACGCCCATGTATCAGAATTAGCCGCAGCAATAGAAATGGCAAATCCATAAAACCAGATTTCTTGAGGGTAAGCTAGATAAAGTATGCTAAAAAGAGCAGCCGTACCTCCATTCGCCACTACCTGTACCCAATCTCGGCGAGAGCCTTTTTCATGCTTCTGCTCAATTTTCACTTTGTTTCTTCTTTTGAATTTAGACCATAGACTGGAGCTGGCAAAAAAGAAACCGAGCACAAGCAAGCCTTTAACACCAAAGCCAAGTCCAATAATTAGGCCAGCTATAAACGCTGCTATACTCCCTGAACTGGTTAACAATCTAAAATAATATCCGCAAATGGCTGTAGCGGCTATAAATAGAAATAGAAAACCGGCGTCATTCATTTACACACTTAATCTTTTCGTCCGTAATAATTTTACTGACAGGGATATCATGGTCCTCAACTGGAAGTTTTGAAACAATTTGATCATGAAATGCAAGTGAAAGAGTGTGGCCATTATATTTTGTTAAGAACCGGTCATAATAGCCACCGCCAAATCCAAGTCTATAGCCATTCTCGGTAAAGGCTAAGCCAGGAACAATAATCAAATCTATTTCATTCGGCGATACTTCATCTGTTTCTGATTCGATGGGCTCTAGTAATCCATAGTAAACCGATTCTAATTGATCAAACCTATGTAATGTACGGAATACCATTTCCCTCGTTTTTGGCAGGCATTTCGGAACGACAATCCGCTTTCCCTGTTCCCAAGCCTTTCTAATAATTTGATATGTATCAACCTCTGGCTGCTTGGAAATAGTAACCCCAACGGTTGAAGCTTCCTTCCAATATTTATCCTGAAATAACTGATTGGCAATTTGATAAGAAAGTTGCTCATATACAGGTTTATTTATCGATGAAAGCCTATCAATTATTTTCTTTCGCAATATCTTTTTCTCTTCCATCATTCCAAAGCCCCCCATTTATGAATTTATAGCCAACAAAAAAAGCAGTAGGAATCACCCCACTGCTTATTTTGTCTCACGATGTGTAGTAGAACGCTTTTCTCTTGGGCAGTATTTTTTAAGCTCAAGACGATCTGGATTGTTTCTTTTATTTTTTTTAGAAATATAGTTACGATCTCCGCATTCTGTGCAAGCCAACGTAATATTCACACGCATGTAATTTCCCTCCAAACTATTGAAAGACTAGTTCGTTCATACGACCTTTTTATAATATCACTTTTTAAATGTAAATGCTAGTGTGTTTTTAAAAGAGACTCGTTTAATTTTATTAGCTCTGTCTCATTGTCCCCGCTAATTATCCATGATTCCCCTTCTATGGTTTGTTTCCCCTTGAAATGACAATCATAGAGAAATAAACTGACAGCATCGCCATTAGCCATCGGATTATATTGAAGTTTTCCTGTTGTAGGACAAGCCCAAATATGATCAGTAAAGACATTCCTAATAGATTGGATGGTGCTAGCCCTGAATGTTTTCCCTTGGCAATACCCATTGGCTAAATGCACTTGATGATTGTCTAAGTGGAAAACAACCTTCTCGGAAGGTGAAATAAATGAAAAATGCTCATGATCTTCGAAAAAATGATTGAATCTATTTCGGCTTTGATAATGCCTATTTTGAATAAGCAGCTTTACATGCAGCTGACGTTCACGAAAGTTGGTAATACTGACATTATACAATTGTAAAGCTGGGGAACCTTTCTCTTGTTGTAAGTGAACTGACAAACCTTCTTCTGCAAACATTGTTTCTACTCCTGGTGTCAGCCAATATGTCTTTCCATCAATCCAGATCCCAGGAATAACTTCTATCCCTTCTTTATTCGAAATTATGTTTTCCTCTGTAGCTTTTGGTTGAATCCAAGTTTTTATTTTCATATTCATTTCACCTCCGAATAAATTGTCAGCATATTAATCCTTTTCATTATTTAGATGAATAAGTAATTCTTCGTATACTTTAACTGTTTCTTCAGCTACTCTCTCCCAGCTAAAAATGGTCTCGACCCGTTTTTTTCCAGACAGTCCGATTTGCTCTGCATGGGATTCATTTTCTAACAAGTACTTAATTTGCTCGATTAAGCTGTCTGAACATCCCGGTTTCATGAGCATTCCTGATCTTTTATGCTGAACTATTTCTTTTAAGCCCCCTGTATTCGAAACAATTGTCGGCTTCCCCGCCTGCATTGCTTCTAGTGCAACGATTCCAAAGGGTTCATAGCGACTTGGAAAAACAGCCATTCTGCAGAGGTTGAGCAAAGCTGTCCTTTGCTCATCCGATACATAGCCAACAAAGAAAAGCAGATTTTGCAGCTGCAATCTATCGACCATCCTCTGGTATTTATCAAGCAGAGGTCCTTTCCCGGCAACTATGAAATATACATCGGGAAATTGTCTTTGCATTTTTTGGGCTGCCTCTATTATTGTGTCAAATCCTTTTTCCTTAACGATGCGTCCAATCGAAAAGATCAGACGCTTATTTTTTTGAATAGGCATCACTTCTAAAGCCTTCAATCCGTCTTTCACATGCGTATTTGCTGCTGTTCCATTTGAGATTATATGAAGTTTCTTTTCGTTTCGTAAACGAAACACTTGATTAAGCTCTCGTTTCATATATTCACTGCAGACAATGATTGTATCCGCTTGTGTAATTAATTGTTGTTCCTTATCGTGAATAAATTTTTGAAGCTCTGTATGGATACCTTTGTTTCTTCCATATTCCGTTGCGTGAATAGTTGCAATTAACGGAATGCGAAGGGTATTTCTTAAGACAGTAGCACTTGCTCCAACAAGCCAATCATGGGCGTGGATCAAGTTAAAGCGATATATATTATCAATCTCCAATGCCTTATTCAGCATCGCTAAGTTTAATCCGCCTATCCAGCTAAGAAAATCTTCATCCTGTTGATTAAATGGGATTACACGGTGTATCCGAACACGCTCATTCATTTCTTCCTCCGCCGCTTCATTCGGATTTGAAGTAATGACATGCACTTCATAGTCCATTGTTTGAAGACAGTCAGCAAGTCCTTGAACATGTCTTGATAAACCGCCAACAAGGTGGGGAGGATATTCCCATGATAGAATTAGAATTCTTCGTTTGGCATTTTTTTTAACCATTATTCGTGAATTGTCTATTTCCCTAGACATTTTCTTTACATTAGAAAGCTCCAATTTTTTATCTTCATAGGCAACTGTTTGTTTATACTTATATTTTAAGGAATAGTCCTCGTTCCTGTTATTGGGCACATAATACGAATAGGTGCTAACCAGCTTGGACCAAGGATAAGGTGGATCGGAAGGTTCAGTGCAAGCCCTACGAAGCTCACATACGCTTTTTAGGGTATCGCTTGCAATGAGATTTGATCGAAGTATGGGAAAGAAATGATGACTTGATAGTTTGATCCCGACTTCTGCATAGTAACTTTGATGTTTCGTAAGCCCCTCAACTATTCTCTGTGATTGATTCCCCCCAATGATCATTTCTTGATCATATGCCTCTATTCCTCTTATACCCTCTGCGGCATTATAAAGACGAATAGTCTTGGTCAATTTAGAGAAGGATCTGCTGAAATAACATTCCACAAGGTTTCTAATATGAAGAGGAATATCCCATGATGCATAACAAAGGCTGTTGGAAATTATTTTTAAATGAAAGTATCTTTCAGTCATGATGCACCTCATGCTCAATTGAGATAAAGTGAAACTTCAATCAGTGGGGTTTTCTATCATCCCCCACTGATTGTT
>NZ_JBALOZ010000452.1:0-6117 GCF_036965125.1 Bacillus sp. JJ1503 | reverse complement strand
GGAATAATCACTAGAACTATATTCTTGTTTGGTTCAATAATGATTACATAAAGGATCAACAAAATAGGAGGCACTAATGAGGCAAGGCTGGCATTTAATGATATCATAGCTGATTTCTTATAATATTCTTGAATATTCATAACCAAATCTCCCAACATATCCAGTAGGAAATTTATTCCCAGTATTGTGTTTATATGCTAAATTAATAGAGTCTCTTTCTATATCTATTAAATACCTCTGGCAATCATGAGTTCTTTGGAGGAAAAAAATGAAAAAAATATTAATTTTAATTAGTGCCGCCATCATCCTGCTTTTAATAATAATTATAGGTATACATCAATCAATGATGGAAACTGCAAAAAAAACTCCACCCCACAGTGTTCCATACTTAATTGTTCTTGGAGCTAAAGTGAATGGAGAAGAAATGTCTCTCAGTTTACTTTTCCGTGCCAAAAAGGCATTAGAGTATTTAAAGGAGAATCCCGAAACGAATGTAATTGTAACTGGAGGGCAAGGAAATGGAGAAAATATTACTGAAGCAGAAGCACTTAGGCGTTTTTTTATTGAACAGGGCATTAGCGAAGACCGGATTCTTAAAGAAGAGCTTTCAACATCTACATATGAAAACTTAAAGTATACGAAAGACCTATATGATATTGATGAGGCAGTTATTGTCAGCAATGACTTTCACCTATATCGTTCTCTTAAACTAGCCGAAAAGGTAGAAATAAAAGGTTATCCTTTAGCTGCAGAAACACCAGCAATCGTAAAAACAACACTTTTTATTAGGGAATATGCAGCAATCATAAAAATGACTATAGTAGGTAAATAAAAGAACCCAAAACCTTGGGTTCTTAAGCAAGTTCTTTTTTTCGAAATATACGAATGCTTCCTGCGAGCATTAAAATAATAGCAACAATTGAAAGGATTAAAGATGGGAATGTCTCTTTAGGAGCTCCCCCGTAAAACAGTAATTGACTTGTATAGGCCGGAAGCTGAACAGGACTCCAATCTAACCAATTTGCAAATATAGTATTAAAAATACTCAATAAAATAATAACTATAAGTGAGACAAAACCAACAGCCCCAGGGGATTTTAAGATTGAATTAAAAAGAACAGTAAGCGTTAATACAAAGGACAGCCAGATTCCATTTAAAAAGAAAGACTGCATAAAATCAGCAAAAGGAACTGCTTCAAACAAAATGACGACATAATACCATGATGCAAGATACCCTGCAAAAAAAGAAACCCATAATAAAAGCATGGCACCCGCCCATTTTGCCGTTATAAAAGATGTATAGGAAACTGGTTTTACCAAAATTAGACCTGCTACACCGCTCTTCCTCTCTCCAGCGATCATGCCCATTGAAGTTAAAACAATGACTAAAACACCTAGAGTATTAAATTGACTAAGTATTGAAACCATAACCTCTGATGCAGATGGAACTGGGAGCTGAATGACAGCCCCTTCAGGCTATCCTCCAACGGCATCAAGGATCTGAGGCATGAAATACACTGTTAATGGTTCCTTAACTGCGAGTAAAATAAATACAATTGGAACCCAAATCCATTTGAAATTTCTCGACAATTCAACCATTTCTTTATTAAAAAGAGTCACCCATTGGTTCATTTTTGCACCACCTTCATAAATACATCCTCTAGGCTTGTTCTGCTAATCTCAAACTTAAGCAAGGGTAAGTTATTTTCGACTATCTCTTTAAGAACAGCCCTTTTTGTCCTTTCGACATCATCAGATACAATACTGATTATGTTCCCGTCTACTGAAACAGATAATGCTAAGCTGGAAAAATTCTGTGCATATTCATCGGCCTTCCCTCGGAATACCAGCTCAATCTTAGCCTGCTGATGTTTATCACGAAGCTCTTCCATCGTTCCCGATTCTATTATTTCCCCATTATGCAGAAACAGAATTTCATCACAAACCTCTTCTGCATCATTTAAAATATGTGTGGAAAAAAGAATGGTCGTTTCCTTTTTCAGCTTTTCAAGCAGCTCAAGCACTTCTCTGCGGCCAAACGGGTCAAGAGCAGATACTGGTTCATCGAGCATAACTAACTTAGGCTTGTGAATGATGGCCTGTGCAATCCCTAACCTCTGCTTCATTCCTCCAGAATACTTGCCAACCCGGCGGTTCTTTGCTTCAGCAATACCGACCATTTCAAGAAGCTCATCTGTCCGTTTTTTTGATTCACTTTTCTGTAATCCAGCTAATCTCCCTGCATATTCCAGAAACTCCCTGCCCGTCATCCATTCATAGAAAACAGGATGCTGAGGAAGATACCCAATCCATTTTCGAAAATCCGCCCCTTTTTCAAGCCCATCAAATACGATACTGCCTGAGTTCGGCATCATTAAGCCCGAAAGCATTTGCAAGGTGGTCGTTTTTCCGGCACCATTTGCTCCGAGTAAAGCTATACATTTTCCTTTTGTTAACGTAAAATCCAATCCTTTAATGACTTCAAGGTCTTTAAAGGCTTTTTTTAGTCCTTTGACAGTGACAACATCAGACATTAATGATTTCTCCTTCCAACAACAAAATAGAGAATGGAGCCGATGAGATTTCCAAACAAGATGATAATGGCCCACATCCATTTCGGCCCGTTTGTTTTTTCAATCCGGACTAAATCAATCACAGCAATCACCAATAGAATAAGCTGTATAACAATAATGGGAGCAATAATTGCCCAATTAATACCTTGTAATAATTCCATTTTTCATTCCTCCTAAGTGAGTCATTATTTGGTTTCCAGCTATAAGACGTCTAAGTTCAGAAATCGTTCAAAAAAAATAAAAAAAATCTAAGAGATTTATAATCCCCTAGACTTAAAGTTTTTTATCGAATTATTCTAAATACTAACGGAATTTGGTATTCCTTTCCTTCGTAAGCTTTTACTGCCGCAACAATCGTAAAAATAAATCCAAGTACACCTACAATCCAAATTGTGATGAAACCGATTAGAACAATCATTAAGATTGAACTGATCAAGGCGTAAACACCATAGGAAATGACAAAGTTAAAATATTCTTTCCCATGATTATCAATAAATGATGATTCGTTTTTCTTTAATAACCAAATGATAAGCGGCCCAACGATGGTTGTAAAAAAACTTGTTACATAAATGGCTGTCGCTAGTAATTTTTCATCCTGTGATGGCATGATTTAATCCCCCATTTCAAATTTTTGAAGAAGTCTAGAACAATAACTATAATTCCTCTTACGTTACTATTTACGCCTTAGAAGCAAAAATGTTTCACATTATTTCACACATTTTTATTTACCTGACCACTAGATTTCATTTTCAGTTCTTGTTTAGGACAAGATGAATACAATTTGTAATGACAACCCCTATTGCCTAATGGCAAAAGAATTTTATTCAATAGGTTGTAAGATTGTTTAAAGGGTGATGCCATTTGATGTCAAAGATTGAGGCCTTTATACTAGGAATAATTCAGGGTTTTACCGAATTTCTTCCTATATCAAGTACAGGGCATTTGTATTTAGGGAGGCACTTATTTGGTTTGGATGAGGCAGGACTTTTTCTAGATACGATGCTGCATGTCGGGACATTGCTTGCTGTGCTTGTTGTATATAAAAACGAACTTCTTCAAATTATAAAAAATCCTTTTGGCAAGCTTTCGATGCTGCTAGTCATTGGAACGATTCCTGCAGTAATCATTGGCTTTTTATTTAGTGATTTATTTGACTCCATCTCAAAGACTGGAGTTACGATTGGCTGGGAATTCTTAGTCACTGGGATCATTCTTTGGTTTGCTGATCGAATTCGTAATGGTGCAAAGAAAATGGAGAGTATTTCCTATGGAGATGCTTTATTTATCGGCACATTTCAAGCAGCGGCCATCTTCCCCGCTGTTTCAAGGTCCGGCCTCACGATCGCAGCAGGGTTATTTAGAAAACTGGATAGAGAGACAGCTGCCTATTTCTCATTTTTATTGTCTATACCAGCGATAGCAGGTGGGATTGTTCTTCAATTTGGGGAGATGCTTTCAGGCCGTACAGAATCCATTTCCTTTGGAAGTTTATTTGTCGCCACCCTGTCTTCTGCGATTTTTGGGTATATGGCAGTTGTCTGGATGATTAATTTTCTAAAAAGAAAATCACTCAAAATCTTTGCGGTTTATGTTTGGGTTCTTGGCATCTCCATCATCATCCTTCAAATGACTGGGATATTCTAATGGTCCGATTTGAAGTCATAAAGGAGTTTTTAAATTGAAAGAGTTCATTCTTTCTGTTTTTGACATTTTATCACAGCTTGATTATTTTGGAATTGCTCTTGGCCTTATGGTTGAAGTAATACCAAGTGAAATTGTATTGAGCTATGGGGGTTATTTAATAAGCACTGGAAAAATTCATTTCTGGGGTGCTCTTATCGCCGGTGTTATTGGGGGAACATTTGCGCAGCTTTTTCTATATTGGCTTGGAGTTTATGGCGGAAGGCCCGTGCTTGATAAATATGGTAAATTTCTGTTAATCAAAAAGTCTCATTTAGATGCTTCAGAGGAATGGTTTAAAAAGTATGGAACAGGAGTCATTTTTACAGCGCGATTTGTCCCAGTTATTCGCCATGCGATTTCCATACCTGCTGGCATTTCCAAAATGCCTTTATCAATCTTCACCTTATATACTGTAGCAGCCATGATTCCTTGGACCGTTTTATTTTTATTATTAGGAATGGAGCTAGGAGACCATTGGAGAGATATTAAAGACTATGCAAAGCCATTTCTGATGCCTATTATCATTCTAGCTTTTGTATCGATCGGAATTTACTTCTTTTATAAAAAACGCCAAGAAAAGAAATAATCTTCCTTCACCGCTCCGTGCGGTTTTTTATATTAAATAATGTTCCTTATTATGATCATAGTTGTTAAAATAAATAGAAAAAGATTGATGCCAGAAAGGAATATCATGACAAAAATATTATTGAAAAACGCCAATGTTTACCCGGTCACAGCATCTGCTTTTTATGGCGATGTTTTAGTTGAAAACGGGAAAATTGCCGGAATAGGAAAAATAGATGTTACAGGTCCAGATGTTTATGTCATCGAATGTCATAACCATTATTTATTCCCAGGATTTATTGATGTTCATACACATCTTGGCCTGTATGATGAAGGGACAGGCTGGGCAGGAAATGATGCCAATGAAACGGCTGAGCTCTTGTCTCCTCATGTTAGGGCGATGGATGGAGTATACCCGCTTGATCCTGCATTTTCCGATGCAGTAAAATATGGGATTACAACCGCTCATATTATGCCAGGCAGCGCAAATGTAATTGGCGGAACAACTTCTGTTATTAAAACAGCCGGTAAGAATATTAAGAAAATGCTTGTTCAGGAAACCGCAGGATTGAAAATCGCTCTTGGCGAAAATCCGAAACAAATTCACAGCCAAGGAAATAAAGATTCGATCACTAGAATGGGAATTATGGGAAAGCTTCGGGAAGTATTCTATGAGGCTGCAAGTACTGATCAGCCTGAATCATTGCGGACTGCTCCCATTATTCAAGCTCTTAATCGGGAAATCCCTGTTCGGGTTCATGCTCATCGTGCAGACGATATTATTTCCGCTGTTCGATTTGCTGAGGAATTTAATCTTGATTTAAGGATTGAGCATTGTACAGAAGGACATCTCATTGCAGAGGAATTAGCTGACCTTCATTTAAAAGTATCAGTTGGTCCAACTTTAACAAGACGTTCGAAGGTGGAGCTTAAGAATAAAACGTGGAAAACATATCAGGAACTTACAAACCATGGTGTAGAAGTATCCATCACAACAGACCACCCTTATACACCTATTCAATATTTGAACTTATGCGCTGCTATCGCTGTTCGTGAAGGTTTATCAGAACAAAAGGCTTTAGAAGGAATAACCATTCTTCCAGCAAAAAATCTCCGAGTTGACAAGCAGCTAGGCAGTATTGAACCCGGGAAGGATGCCGATTTAGTCCTTTGGAGTCATCACCCCTTTCATTTTCTTGCAAAACCAAAATGGACGATGATAAACGGTGTTTTCGAATATACTGAGTCGTAAAGTGAAACTTCAATCAGTGGGGATTTTCTTTCATCCCCCACTGATT
>NZ_JBALOZ010000451.1:0-1341 GCF_036965125.1 Bacillus sp. JJ1503 | reverse complement strand
GATAGTGAGTCTCTTCTTTGTTGTGTATTGGTTACTTCCTAGACTTTTGTGAAGAACTACACTTAAACAATTGGGCGCTTTTCTGAAATATGGAAAGCGCCTTTCTTCATGAAAAGGGCCATTTTCTTGAATAAGAGAAGGAATTATTCGTAAGTAAATCAAAGTTAATGAAAGGAATAAATGTTCAAAGCACTTTTGAAAAAATATTCATCTCCACTGACATACTGTTGTCAGCATTTGACGTTTACAATAGCTATTGGAACAGCAATAGTTGTATTTGTTTATCCGTACTTTATTGTCACACATTAAATTCAAAATTTCATTTTCCTAAGGAATTAATAATCAATGTAGTTCGTATAATCGATAAGTGAAAACATAAAAAAGGTGGGAATAATTCTATGTTTAAACCAAACCCAGCTAATACTGCAATTGTTATTACTGACCCTCAAAATGACTTTTTGTCTCCAGGCGGAAGAGGATATCATTTGACAAAGGCTAACATTAAACAAAATAATACTTTAGCCAACTTGGAACTACTATTAAGCACTGCTCGTAGTAAAGGTTATCAGCTCTTTGTTTCCCCGCACTTTTTATATCCACATGACTATGATTGGCGGTTTACAGGGAACGAACAAGAGATGTTGATTAGTTTGCGTGTTTATCAGAAATTAAATCAATTTAGTCCTCCAACTCCGGAAGCCGATTATGTTTCAACTTTAGCTCCGTATATCTGGGACAAAACAACCGTCATTGCAACACCGCACAAGGTGGCCAGTCCTCAGACGAATGATCTAGTCTATCAACTAAGGCAACGTAGAAAAGAACAAGTAATTTTGGCTGGGGTATTATCAAACGTATGTGTTGAATCGCATATGAGAGATTTGATCGAAAATGGCTTCAAGACAGCTGTTGTTTACGATGCAACTGCCACGATTAGTGAAAACGATTTTCGTGCTGCTGTTACGAACTACCGAGCTTACAGTAGCGCTACATGGACAACACGCGAAGCCATTTCAAATATGTAATGATACTCTTAAATAGGCTACTAAAGAAAAGATTATTCTTTGAATAATTGTAATGTTGCAGCCGTTAGATGTTTCCATTAACGATATCCAATAAGTCGATTCTTATAAAATTAAGATTCATTTACAGTGTGTTTCATTAGAAGATTTCCACCATAACCATTGCTAGTCCTGAAACTCTCCCATAACTTAGACTTTCAAAAGTAAAGTTACCTCAAGATTAGTTTTTAGAGTGGTTAAAGCAATTAAACGAGAATTAAAATGTAACTCCTTCTTCAGCTAATGGGCGCTTTTCTGAAATAAGGAAAGCGTCTTTCTT
>NZ_JBALOZ010000450.1:3304-4011 GCF_036965125.1 Bacillus sp. JJ1503 | reverse complement strand
GGATATGAAACAATTAATTGACGATGGTCGGCCTATATTTCTGCAAATTTTGGAACGGATTGAGGATGACATCATTGAAGGAGGAATGGCGGAAGAAACACAGATTCCATCGACAAATCAATTTGCCGCATTTTACAAAATTAATCCTGCAACTGCAGCGAAAGGTGTTAATTTATTGGTGGATGAAGGTATTTTATATAAAAAGCGGGGGATTGGGATGTTTGTTGCAGAGGGAGCACGTGAAAAGATCATAAATAAACGGAAGGAACAGTTTTTTGAGCAGTATATCATCACGATGATCCATGAAGCAAAGAAGTTAGGGATTACGTCTGATCAATTGACGGATATGGTTGGAAAGGGGATGAATAGTGATGAAAAGAATCGTTGAGGTTAAACAACTTGATAAATCATACGGGGAATTTAAGGCGCTTGAAGATATAAATTTTATGATTGAGGAAAATAAAATTTACGGATTACTTGGAAGAAACGGTGCTGGGAAAACAACTCTAATGAAATTATTGACTGCTCAAGAGTTTCCTACGAGTGGTGAAATAAAAGTACATGGCGAAAATCCTGTGGAAAACAGGAGAGTATTAAGTCAAATTTGTTTTATCAAAGAAAGTCAAAAGTATCCGGATAATTTCACTGTAAATGATATATTAAAAGTTTCAAAGTCACTATTTCCAAATTGGGATGAGGATTTTGCC
>NZ_JBALOZ010000450.1:0-3277 GCF_036965125.1 Bacillus sp. JJ1503 | reverse complement strand
TGGGGTTGTCATCGGCCTTGCTAGCAGAGCGCCGATAACGATTTTCGATGAACCATATTTAGGACTTGATGCAGTTTCAAGAGGTTTATTTTATGACAAGTTGATGGAAGATTACGCAGAATATCCACGTACTGTCATATTATCAACTCATTTAATTGATGAGGTAAGTAATTTACTTGAACATATTTTAGTCATTGACAAAGGTCGATTAATCATTAATAAAGAGGCAGAAAATTTACGTGGTCTTGCCTATACGGTAACTGGTCAAGCAGCAAAAGTGGAAGCATTTGTGAAAAATAAGGAGGTCATCCATCGGGAGCCTTTTGGCGGATTGCTCTCTGCAACAGTTATTCAAAATAAGAACAATATGGATCGACATCAAGCAGAAGCTAGTGGACTAGAAATTTCTCCAGTGTCCTTACAACAGTTAGTAGTCCATTTGACAAAAGGAAAATCTACTCGTGAAGGAGCGATTGTCCAATGAATATTAAAGGTGTTCTAATAATGTATTCAAGAGATAAATGGGGATGGTTTTTAATACCAAATATTATTCTCTTTTCAGTATTCCTGTTAAATTTTATCATCAGTCTGTTTATTTCAAGTGAGGATAAAATGTATACTGGCGGGGTTTCATACATTTTTTTCTATATGCTAGTCGCGGGAATCATGGTTGTTGCGCAAACATTTCCTTATGCAATCGGAATGTCAATAAGAAGAACAGATTATTTTCTTGGTACTGTAGTAATGGGTGTCGCTGTCAATACATTGTATGGAATCATGTTAGTATTTCTGTCAGCCATTGAAAATGCAACAAATGGGTGGGGAGGTCTGCTCCATTTCTTTCACTTTCCCTATTTGAATGATGGGACACTTTTGGAACAATTGATAATATATATTATCCTGTTAATAAATATATTTTTTAACGGATTGCTAATATCCAGTACAGCACGTCGCTTTGGTGGAAAAGGCCTCGTAATTGCGATAATTTCCGTATTATTGATTTCAAGTGTTGCTGCCCTGTTAGCAACTTATTATGGTGTTTGGATGGATATTTTTCATTGGTTCGTAAAGTTTACTGCTGTTCAAATTGCTTATTGGCTCATTCTTCCAACAATATTATATATGACGTTATCATATGTGTTATTGAAAAGAGCAACAGTCTAATTGTTTGGGAATCTACTGCATTCAAGTAATAAAGACTCGTCAATCATTAAAAAATATGATCATATCATTAAAATAGTGTGCAGAGATATTGTTCATGTTGTATAGTACAAAAATATTTATTTCCTGTTTACCGTCTTCAGACGAGAACTTAAATAATTTCAACGTCTTTCTACAAGTTGTAGAGAGGCGTTTCTTGTTTGTTTTTTTAGCTTAATTTTTAACATGACAGTATTACTATTACTCGTGCGGTGATCGATTTAGAGCCGATTCAGCAGATACAAGTAGGACTAATAGAAATAAACAAAAAATTCCAAAATAGGTATTGTAAAATGAACCTCGTGTCATTTATAATTAAAATTAATCACACGAGGTTCATTTATTTAATGGAGGTGCAGCAGGTTATGCCGAAAGTAAGCGAAGAACATAAGGAGCAAAGGATACATCAGATATTAATGGCCTCAATGGAGGTGTTTAAACGAAAAGGATATGAAAAAGCCACACTCAAGGATATTGTTGAAGAAGCAGGGATGAGCCGGGGATGGATTTATTTATATTTCAAAGATAAGATCGAAATATTCGAAGCCCTACTGAATTATCTGGATGAACAACTGGATGATTCTTTATCACTTAAGAACTTGAAAGTTCAGTCCGCATTCGAAAAGCTTAGAGATTTTTTAGAAAGTAATAAATTAATTTTTCCTACAATTGATGAAAGTATTTATCCAGCTATTTATGAATTTTGGATATCGAGCTGGAGAGAACCAAGGGCAAAAGAGTTTTTTTTGAATCGATATGATAAAACTGTTCAGTTATTTTTAAACTTGCTTCATGCAGGGATAGAACAGGGTGAATTTCAGCTTTCAATACCAGCAGAAGAGATTGTAAAAATCATTATGTCCAGTATGGACGGAATTTTAGTCCACAGTTTGGCATTTGGCGCAGAGAAAATTGATGCTAATAAACAAATTGATAGTCTGCTGCAAAGAGTTGAAAAGTTATTGAATATATCCTAATTCATTCTTTTAGGCAATTTACAAGAAGTAAAATATCTTTAATAGGGTGATTGCTATATTTACGTTAAATAGTAAAAGAAATAGAACAGTAGTTTTATTGTCACCCATTTTCATTATTTTCATCGTCCATTGGATTGCATCCATAAGTTATCAGTATATTCCTGATTATTGCTGGATGATAACGGCAGCTTCCTATTGGGGTTTAACCGGATTAATGAAATTATTGTTCGTACCGGCAGAAGTATATAAGGATTGGCTGAAAAAACCAGTCTTTATAAAAAAATGGCTATTGTTCGGGCTATTGATTGGAATTTTCCCTGCTGTTGGCATTTTACTTCCAAATGTAAATTTACTGTTAGAGTATCCGCATATAACACTGTTTTTGCTTTTATTTGCCCTTATCAATCCATGGTTTGAGGAAGGCTATTGGAGAGGATTATTGCTGGATGCAGGGGAGAGTTTCCCTAGACGGGTAACTATTATGTATTCAACTCTATTATTTGTATTAAGTCATCCATTTATGTGGGGAGTCTTTTCTATAGCGAATCGTTCTTATCAAATGTATATTAGCTTAGTTGTAATGGGAATCATCTGGTCACTCATCCGTTATAGAACGAGTAGTTTAAGGTGGAGTGTTTATTCCCATATGCTTGTTGATGTAGGAAATTTATCTGTATTTGTATTTTTAAATTTGTATATTCCTCCCGGGATGTCATAAATCTTATTTCTACTAAAGCAAGGAATTTTCCATGTATACCCTGCAAATGTATCTTTCATTTACAATTTTTGCAATAGCTGTAACATACTCCACAACCGTACGTGGGGTAAGCTGTGCAGAGGACTGACGTTTTGGTTTTTGTTATGGAAAGGTATATTTATTCAAAAAAAGCAGCTGACAAATACGAGCTATTTTTGCCAGCTGCTTAACTTATTTAGGTACTTTCTTGACTACCCCTTTTAATTTAACATTAACCCTCATTCAATTCTTTCAATTTCGCCTTTGAAGGTGTCCTATAATCTACATATCCCTTCATATTCGTCACATAGTAACCGCCGCCGAGCCCATATTGGCCGCCGAATTTATCGTCTTGACGGTAGAC
>NZ_JBALOZ010000449.1:0-1994 GCF_036965125.1 Bacillus sp. JJ1503 | reverse complement strand
GTATTAATTTTTAGACCACAAGGCTTGTTTGGATTAAAGGGGTGAGGAAGATGAGAATATTAGCTGCAAGCAGAATGAATTTTGTGTACTTAATAACGGCAATATTTCTCCTTATTTTGCCATTTGTCTATGAATCTAGAACACTGTTAATTTTGCTGACACAAGTGTTTATATTTGCGATTTTTGCGATGAGCTATGATATTTTACTAGGCTTTACCGGAATTGTTTCCTTCGGTCATGCCATGTTTTTTGGAATTGGCGCTTACACAATAGGCGTCTTTATGAAACGGTTTGATCCAACTATTCCGTATCTTTTATTAGCTGTTTTAGTAACGATTATTTTAACATCCATTGTGAGCTTGATACTGGGACTGCTAACTTTAAGGCTAAAAAGTCATTTCTATGCGATGTTAACACTTGCCTTCTCGGGGCTTTTCCTCGTTTTGGCTGAAAAGTGGCGAACGGTTACGTATGGCAATGACGGCTTTACCTTTCGAATTCCAGAATTATTTAAAGACCGGACCGATTTTTATCTCATTTGTCTTGTCATGATGATTTTGGTATTTGCGATTCTTAAAAGATTCACGAATTCCCCTTTAGGAAGAGTCCTGCAGGCCATTCGGGAAAATGAACAAAGAACAGAATCCCTCGGCTACAGCATCCTCCATTATAAAGTCATTGCGAGTGTCATATCGGGGGTAATAGCAGGAATGGCTGGTCTTCTCTATTCTATGTCACTGCGATTTGTTAATACGAGTGTGTTCACAATGGATATAACACTGGATGCATTGCTCATGACTATAATTGGAGGAGTGGGAACGTTAGTCGGTGCGATCATTGGGGCTGGCCTAATAGAATTTGCCCATCACTGGCTAACTGAATTGGCAAAGGTCCACTGGATCTTTGAACGCTGGATCATCTTCTTCGGGATTATATATATTTTGGCCGTTATGTTCTTCCCTATGGGGATTGTAGGAACGTTAAAAAAGCTGAAACTAACGCGAAAGAAGAAAGAGGAGAGTAAAGCAGAAGAGAAAATTGCCAGTTAGGGGGAGCAGGATGGAGCAGAAACAAATTGCCTCTTTCATCGTCCGCTTTCATTTAGCAGACATTGATGAACATACCGGAAAGAAAAAATGGCGCATTAAAGTATCCCATGTTCAAGAGGATATAGAAATACTATTCGAATCAATCGAAGATGCGATGAATTTCATGAAAAATATTATTGGGGATTAATAGAAAAGCGGAGGCGCCTTCGGAACAATCAAAGGGCAATTGTTCCTGCGATGTATATTCGCAGAAGCTTTCCTTTGTGCCCAGGGGCGACAAGCATAAGACAGTCCGGCAGGAAGGTTGTAATTTAACCTTCTTGTCGGAATGGCTTATGACCTCGAGCCCCTAGGCGCCGCAGCTAGACAAATAGAAAAGCGGAGGCACCGGGGCGAGATAATGAGGAATGAGGTGAGAACGTGAATATCGGCATTCTTAGTACTGGAATCTATCTGCCCGAAGAATATATAACTGGTGAAGAAATTGCATTGAAGGCAGGAATTCCGCAAGAGATTGTTGAAGGTAAAATGGGGATAAAAAGGAAGACTATTCCTGGACCGGAAGATCACACATGTCTAATGGGAATTAGAGCTGCAGAAAAAGCGATTAAAAAAGCGAATTTAGATCCATTAACTATTGATCTCGTCATCTATATTGGCGAAGAATATAAGGAATATCCGCTTTGGACAGCAGGTATTAAGCTGCAGGAGGAAATTGGTGCGTTAAATGCCTGTGCTTTCGATGTGGCACTTCGCTGTGGAACGACCGTCATGGCGCTAAAGGTAGCAAAAAATATGATGATCGCAGATCCGGCAATCAATACTGTTCTTTTAGCCGGCGGTTATCGGAATGGGGATTTTATTGATTACCATAACCCTCGGACAAGATTTATGTATAATCTTGGGGCAGGCGGAGGGGCGATTATTTTACAAAAAGACTGCAAG
>NZ_JBALOZ010000448.1:0-1726 GCF_036965125.1 Bacillus sp. JJ1503 | reverse complement strand
ATGCTAATCAGCATGGGGTTATGCTGTTAGAGTTTTAAAATTGATTTAATTGCCAATTAACGATAATAAAAACGAGAAAACTTCTTAATATTTTTGTATTGCTGATTACTTTGTACTTAGGTTTTGTCTTGCTGTAAAATAATTCACATTCCAAATTTCGAAAAATTATATAAACTTTTTTCAGATTTACCGACACAAACCTGTCTGCTTTTGTCGAAGGGTGTAATGAAAATCAGATCAGGAGGAAACAGTCTATGAAAATTAAAAAATCACTAATAAGCGGTGCAGCAGCATCAGCACTACTTCTTTCTTCTTTAGGAACAAGCGCTGCATATGCAAATGAGGATACAGTTGAACCAACCACACCAGATACGGAAGAAGTAGTTGGAGTTGATGTAAACGATGAAGCGACAGCGGTAGAAGAAAATTTAGCTGATGAAGAAGCTACTGCAGAAGATGAGGCTTCAGAAGAAGTGACTACGGATGAGGAAGTTGCAACAGATGAAGAGGTAACTGAAGAAAATTCTGCTACTGAAGAAGAAGCAGATGACACAGAAACAACAGAAGAAACGGTTCAAGAGCAAGAAGAGGCACCAGCTTTGGTTCCTGGAGATTTCTTTTACTTTGTAAAAATTATGATGGAAAAAGTAAGACTTGCTGTCACATTTGATGATTACAAGGAAGCTCGTCTTTTAGCTGATTTTGCTGCTGAGCGTATTGCTGAAGCAAATGCATTGCTTGCAGAGGGAAAAACTGATGAGGCAACAGCACTTTTAGAAGAGGCAATCGCTATTCAAAAGGAAGCTACTGACAGTTTAGCAGAATCAGAAGAAATTTCTGGTGAAGATACAGAAGCGACAGAGGAAGCTGCTGATGAAACTGAAGTAACTGAAGATCAGGCAGCTGAAGACACTGAAGCGACAGCAGAAACAACGGAAGGCGAAGAAGTTGCAGCAGAAGATGAAGCGACAGAAGATGAAGTAGAAGCGAAACTTGCTCAAAACATTGATGCATTAGCTGCAGCATTATCACATGTTAAAAACCCTACAGCTCAATTAGCATTAATGAAAAATATTCAAAAGTCTTTTGCGAAATTAGACAAGAAGCTTGCAAAGCTTGAAGCAAAAGCAGCAAAATTCGCAGTTGAAACTACTGATGATGAAAAAGTTGTTGAGGAAGAAGCAGCAGTAGATACTGAAACTGCAACAACAGAAGAAACCCCAGTAGAAGAAGCAACAAAGGAAACAGTAGTTGAGGAAGTCGTAACTGAAGAAACAGTAGTAGAAGAAGTAACAGAGGAAACAGCCGTAGAAGAACCAGTAACAGACGAACAAGCTGAGACTGAAGTTGCAGAAGAAACTAAAGAAACTACTGTTGTTGCTCCAGGATTAGCTAAGAAAGAAGAAGCAAAGGCTAAGGCTGCAGAAAAGCGTGCTGAAGGTCAGGCAACAGGTCTTGCTAAAAAGCAAGAAGCTAAAGAAAAGCAAGTTGATAAACAACAAAAAGCAAATGAAAAGAAACAAAACGGCCAAAATAAAGGCGCTGAGAATAAGAAAGACAATGGTAAAGGGAACGAATAATACATTTCATAAGCCTAGTACTCCGAGTACTAGGTTTTTTTTCTATTAGTTTAGGCAGCAGATCTTGTGCTTAAACCATATTGTAAATGGCAACGAATAATATCCGGTAACAGCCGTTAATTTACTTTTTAAAATTAGATAGACTG
>NZ_JBALOZ010000447.1:0-3690 GCF_036965125.1 Bacillus sp. JJ1503 | reverse complement strand
CACTATGAAGCGGTCATGACTAGCGTTTTGGATGAGTTCCTTTGGAAATACGCATAAGGAGACCGTCATAATTAGTGTTTTAAGTGAGTTCGCTATTAAAGATGCTTACTGATAACCAATCTCTGAATTTCGCTCGTACCCTCGTAGATTTCGGTGATTTTCGCATCACGGAAGTATCGTTCAACTGGATAATCCTCTGTATAGCCATAGCCCCCAAATACTTGGATGGCCTCTGTTGTTACTTCGACAGCTGTTTTGGAAGCAAACAGCTTTGCCATGGAGGCTTCCATTCCACATTTGATTCCTCTTTGGCGAAGATCAGCTGCACGATAGATTAAGAGCTTCGATGCTTCAACAGCCGTAGCCATATCTGCCAACTTGAATCCGATCCCCTGCTGAGCAGCAATCGGCTTTCCGAATTGGACACGCTCTTTCGCGTATTCCGCCGCCGCTTCAAGAGCCGCTTCTGCAATTCCAAGCGCCTGGGCGGCAATACCGATTCGGCCTACCTCCAGATTAGCCAAGGCAATCTTAAAGCCATGTCCTTCCTCCCCAAGTAGATTCTCAGCCGGAACTCTCATATCCTCAAAGCTTAGCTGAAGCGTTCTGGAGCCATGCAAGCCCATCTTTTTCTCGTCTTTTCCGATCACAAGACCCGGCGTATCTTTTTCAACGATAAAAGCGGAAATCCCTCTGCTTCCGAGCTCAGGATTAGTTAAGGCGAATACGATATAAACATCCGCTTCCCCGCCGTTTGTGATAAAAACCTTGGATCCGTTGATCACATAATGGTCACCTTTTTTAACAGCCTTTGACTTCAGGCTTCCCGCGTCAGATCCGGCACTCGGCTCTGTTAAGCAGAAGGCGCCAAGATATTCGCCTGAGGCAAGCTTCGGAATATACTTTTTCTTTTGTTCCTCTGTACCGAAATAAAGGATTGGATTGGTCCCTACAGAGGTATGGACGGAAAGGATAACGCCAATCGTTGCACTCACCTTTGATAGCTCATTGATGGCAATGATGTAGGAGGTAAAATCCATTTCCGCACCGCCATACTGTTCCGGAATGGGAATTCCCATTAGGCCGAGCTCCCCCATTTTTCTTAGAATTTCACGTGGAAACTCGCCTTGCTCCATTTTTTCAATAAAAGGTGCTATTTCGGATTGGGCAAAGTCTCGCACCATTTTTCTCATCATTTCCTGCTCTTCTGTAAATCTCAGGTTCATTTGCAGCCCTCCGTTATTCCTATCGGGTGATTTTTATTTAAGGAAATGCCTATTCGTACGTATAAAAGCCTCTGCCTGTTTTACGTCCCAGCCAGCCGGCCTTCACATATTTTCTTAACAGCGGGCATGGGCGGTACTTATCGTCACCAAAGCCCTCATGAAGCGTTTCCATAATATATAGACAAGTATCAAGTCCAATAAAATCCGCCAAAGTAAGCGGCCCCATCGGATGATTCATACCAAGCTTCATTACTTCATCGATGGCTTCCTTAGAAGCAACCCCTTCATATAGGGTAAAAATGGCTTCGTTTATCATCGGCATCAGCACTCGATTTGACACAAATCCCGGAAAGTCATTGACTTCAACTGGTACCTTTTTGAGCGTTTTCGTAATGTCTTCAATTGTTTGGTAGACGTCATCTGCTGTTGCAAGACCACGAATGATTTCTACTAGCTTCATAACCGGAACCGGATTCATAAAGTGCATGCCAATCACTTTTTCCGGCCGCTTTGTGGCAGCTGCAATTTCTGTGATTGGCAAGGATGACGTATTACTTGCGAGGATGGCGTGTGCAGGCGCAATGTCATCCAGCTGGCTGAATATTTTCGTTTTGACCTCCATATTTTCCACAGCAGCCTCGATAATGAGGTCAACAGCTTTGGCATCCTGCAGATCCGTAGATGGCGTGAGGTTGTTTAATATTTCTTCCATTTGCTCGGCCGTCATCCGTTCTTTTTCAACCTGACGGGAAAGGTTCTTTCTGATCACACCTAGACCGCGATCAACAAATTCCTGTTTTAGGTCATTTAAAAGCACGCTGTAGCCAGCTTGTGCACAAACCTGGGCAATCCCTGAGCCCATTTGACCCGCTCCGATTACCATGATTTTTTGTACGTTCATTTTTGCTCCTCCGTTCGGTTGAATGTATATATTGGCTGATGATTATTGGGGTGTTAAATTTGATTTGGCTGATAAATAGGCTAAATTGGCTGATAAATTTAACATGGGCCGACAAATAACGAATTTAGCCGTTCATTTAGTTTTTCGGAACTTCAATCATGATGGCATCGCCTTGGCCGCCGCCGCTGCAAATCGCTGCGATGCCGATTCCGCCGCCTCGACGTTTTAATTCATGCATTAATGTCAGGATAATTCTCGCTCCACTCGCACCGATTGGATGCCCTAACGCGACCGCACCGCCATTTACATTGACCTTATTTTCGTCAAGACTGGCAATTTTTCCGCTTGATAGCGCGACAGCTGCAAATGCCTCATTAATTTCAAAAAGATCAATCTGCTCAACGGATTTCCTAGTCTTTTTCAAAAGCTCGTTGATCACAAGCCCTGGTGTTTTTGGAAAATCCTTCGCCTCCACCGCAATGGCAGTGTGACCGAGAATAACCGCTGCAGGCTTTCTTCCTTCACGAACAGCTCTTTCCTCGCTCATTAGGATTAATGCAGCCGCTCCATCATTCACACCAGGCGCATTGCCGGCAGTAATCGTGCCCTCTGGACCGAATGCCGGGCGAAGCTTCGCCAATTTATCAATGGAAGTATCCTTTCGAGGAGACTCATCCTCGGAAATCATAATGGGTTCTCCTTTTCTTTGCGGCACCGAGACTGGAACAATTTCCTCCGCTAGCCTTCCAGCTTCCATTGCAGCAATGGCCAATTCATGACTTCTGAGAGCCCAGCGGTCTTGCTCTTCCCGGCTAATGTCCATTTCTTCCGCCGTTTCGTTTCCGTACGTCCCCATATGAACCCCTGTGAAACTGCAGCTTAATCCATCATGTGTCATTAAATCCTTAACTTGTGCATCCCCCATGCGTAATCCCCAACGAGCTGTTGGCAGAAAATAAGGAGCTTGGCTCATTGATTCCATTCCACCAGCCACGATTACCTCTTCATCACCGAGGCGGATGATTTGATCCCCTAATGTGACACTACGCATGCCCGAAGCACAAACCTTATTAACGGTTTCTGTTTTCACATTCCACGGAATCCCTGCTTTTCTTGCAGCCTGACGGGAAGGAATTTGGCCTTGCCCACCTTGCAGTACCGTTCCGAGAATGACTTCACCGACTTCCTCCGGTTTGACACCAGCACGAGCTAAAGCCTCTTTTACAGCAAAACCGCCAAGGTCTGAAGCCGAATAGCTGCTTAATCCCCCAGCAAACTTACCAAATGGCGTTCTTGCTCCACCTAAAATTACGGTTCTTCCCATCAGAATCTCTCCTTTGTTTTACTTGTTTATTTAGACTTTCCTGCCCAATTGATTCATAGCGATCAAGCCATTTGACTGAACGCTCGCTCAATGTCCATCCAAAAAAATAACTCCTAGATTGTAAGCGCTTTACCTATATTTCTATTTTACTTTAAAAATAGTAAAAATTGAAATACTTTACGGAAAATTCTTAAAGTTCAACTTCAATTGGCAGAAATAGCTGCCAATTGAAGTTGAAC
>NZ_JBALOZ010000446.1:1163-1452 GCF_036965125.1 Bacillus sp. JJ1503 | reverse complement strand
ACAAAAATTCCAACGATTGTTTGAATAATGTAAAGAACAAATTTAACACCAACCCATCTATGCTTGAAAAACCCCCAGTTAGTAAAAAATCCGTATGTGAATCCCACTAGTAAAGTTCCAATCGCACCCCATCTGACAATATTATCGCTAATTATGATAATGTTTTTATAGCCAAGGTAAGATTCATCATACTTTGTGAAATCAATATGAAGATTTAAAGCTACAGAACTCAAAATTCCTCCGAAAAATAATACTACAAGAAAAACGTGGATAATCTTCAGCCACTTCA
>NZ_JBALOZ010000446.1:848-1141 GCF_036965125.1 Bacillus sp. JJ1503 | reverse complement strand
CCACTTCATACCTTTTGGTCCAATTTTTTTCATTCTCCAAACCCCCAAGTTTCTCTATTGTTTTTTATTTCAATAAGTTATTTGTACACCCTTTTATAAACATTTTCCTTTATCAAAAAGTGCCTTACCGATTCTAGCACTATTCATTATAATAGGGGGGAAATAATCTTATATTGAGCCACAGTCTTAATTCTCTCTACTTCTGTGGTCTTATTTTGAAAAACTTCATTTGTTTTTATGCCAAATAAAAAGTGCAACTAACTCAAAGTATGTTGCACTTATCTCATATAGAT
>NZ_JBALOZ010000446.1:0-748 GCF_036965125.1 Bacillus sp. JJ1503 | reverse complement strand
CTCAAAACGGAACGGCTTAGCATGAAAAGCATTTTTTTTAGTAACCCTACTGATCAAACGTTTGATTAGCGTAGGTCTAAATACACATACTCACCATAAAAAAATGGGGGGCACAGCTGCTCCCCTCATCATTTATTTGCGATCTGTTTTTTTGTTCTTTTCATTTGCTCAATTAATTTCTTCGTTTGTAAATCTTGGTCGTTCGACTGCTTATTGGGTGCAACGTATACACCATTTTCAACAGCATTTTCTAGCTGAAGAATTTGTTTTCTACTAATTGTTCTGATTTTCATAAATCGAAAACCCTCCTCAGAAATAAGTTGAAACCAACTTCTCTGCAGCTTCTGTTTCCAGAACCATTTGACGTGTCTTAGGATTTAACAATCCAGCCTCTAAAGTTCTTTGGTAATGATCCACTAATTTTGTTTTTGCTATAAGGTTACATATCTTCATTAATTCTTACTATTATTATAAATTATCGGAGAGTCTCCATTATTATTATACACACAAGAATACATAATAATTCGGGCGGACACTTCATGGGAAAATTCCTTGTCCAGGAAGCGTCCCCGTATCCATATACCAGGGTAAATCTATCTGTAGCGTTTCTTAAGCACAATTCCATTATTTAAACGTACGTTCAGCTGTTTGTTCTTTTTAAACGAATGCTAATACTGGCAGAACAACACTGAATTACATATTACTAATAAACAAGACGTTAATATATTCTACTTATTTGTTATACACT
>NZ_JBALOZ010000445.1:0-1701 GCF_036965125.1 Bacillus sp. JJ1503 | reverse complement strand
ATTAAATATCTCCTTTAAGTATTTCATTAATATTATTTTCAATGGAATTTCCTTTGAGTCGGCTTGATAAATCTTCTAATTTTGCCTTAACCCCAATTCTTGAAGTTTCTGATAGATGATATCTTTGACATTTATTATCATATTGATCCAATATTTCTTTATTAATAAATTCTCTGCCTTTCATTGAAGCAAACTCTTCCTCTTCACTTTTTAAATCGACTAAATATGATTTTATTTGCTCAAAATAAAAACCTTTTTCAATTAATTGAAATGCCTTATCTATTTTATTATTTCTTTCTTCTAGCAATCCGTCCATTGATCTCCCCAGTTCACGTGCAATTAATATGTGAACAAAATCCATTAATGATAATTTAAATCTTTTGTGTGATTGGTATATTTTTCTGGGGTCAATTATTATCTTATTTTCATTCGGATAGTAAGTAGCCATCCTAGTGCCGACCTCAGTCATTCTAGAAACTACAAGGTAATTGAATCCACATTGCTTTACAAATTCTTCTGCAAGCCCTTGTACTTTACCTTTTCTTTTCATTGAATACTCCTTAATAATGAATTTTACTTATTAATATAGCCAGGATTAATCCCTGTTCTTAATCAAACCATTTACACGTTCTATTTCATTTATTATTTCATCTTTGTACATTTTATTTATTTCGTCCTGTTCTTCTTTACTTTTACCACCAGCTAAAAATAAATCTAAATCCCACTTATAAAAAATTGAAATCAATTTTTCTGTAGAATACTTTAAACCAATTGGCAAAATAAATTCATTATATCTTGATTGCGTTGTATCGAAAATTGCTCTTGCCATGTTATCAACTAGTCGATCATTCGCTTGTTCAAAAGTTGTTCCTTTCTTTGCTGGCATGACAGTTGTTACAGTTGATTTTATTTTCCTGTAATTTATTGTTGATTGAACCCATGCCTCTTTTTCTTCATCATAATACGGTTCTAATTTTTCACTTTCACGTTTCAATCCAAGCTTAGCTGCATGACCAGTAATTCCATCTTCAGCTTTATCAGGTAACATTTTTAATAGTTCGTCCCATTTTGCCGAAGAAAAGTTTTCCTTCAATATTTTCTCCTCTTTTTTGCTCCAGCAATTAGCCATAAAGAACCTCACTCATCACTTACTCACCATCTAACCATTTAAAAAATGATTTCTTTGAAATTTTAAACAATCTTCCTACTCTAACAACATGAAAAGGTGGATTCTGCAAAAATTCGTAAGTTGCTCTCCTTCCAATGCCTAATATTTCTTGTATGTGATTTGGAGTCAATACCTCAGGTAATTCATGTCTATTTATTTTCTTATCATTCATAGTGAATCCCCTTTTTCGCTTTAAATTCTTTTAGTGTTTGTTTCTTATCCCCGATATCTAACAATATTAATTTCCGATTATTCGAAGATTATGCATGAATGATATAAAAATATTTTTAAAGATAAATTAAATACATATTGATAGATTAAAGGCGAAAAATAACTAAAAAATACAAAAAACAACTAAATTTGGTTCATTTTTCCCTTAAATATGTGAATAGGTATGCAATAATAACGTTTTAATGCTCCTAACAATTCGCAAACCCCCTTATTTTTATTACTTTTTTACTATATTAAATAGGTAAATTAAATTCACATAAAAAAGAGCGACTCACAGTCACCCTCTCCTTACTATCTTATAG
>NZ_JBALOZ010000444.1:0-4539 GCF_036965125.1 Bacillus sp. JJ1503 | reverse complement strand
CTTACATAAAGTAACTAACAGACGAATTGTGTGTTAAAAACAATTTGTTCGTTAAGAACAAAATAAATAACGAAGGAGGCAACTAAAATGAATTTTCATCATGAACCTATTACATTCGTAGGTCAAGTTAACTTAAAGGTACAAAATTTAGAGCGGTCGTTAGCATTTTATCAAGAAGTAATCGGCTTTAAAGTTTTAGAACAAAGTGAAAGATCCGCTAACTTGAGTGCGGATGGAAAGACAGTATTATTATCAATTCAACAACCCAATGACGTAATTCCTAAACAAGGAAGAACTACGGGATTATATCACTTTGCACTTCTTCTGCCTAGACGCTCTGATTTAGCTAAAATTGTGCATCACTTTATGGAAATAGGATTGCAGTTTGGTTCTTCAGACCATCTTGTGAGTGAAGCCCTTTACTTATCTGATCCAGATGGAAATGGAATTGAAATCTATACAGATCGTGATCCTTCCGAATGGAACTGGGGGAACAGTGAAGTGGAAATGGCGGTTGATCCATTAAATTTTGCAGACCTTCTAGCTGGAGGCAAACAGCAATCATGGAAAGGTCTACCTGCTGGCACCGTTATGGGACACATTCATTTGCATGTATCCGAATTAAAAAAGACAGAAGAGTTTTATATCAAAGGACTCGGATTTGAAGTTGTAAACCGATATGGCAGTCAAGCACTATTCATTGCGGATGGTAAATACCATCACCACATTGGTTTAAATACTTGGAATGGTGTAGGTGCACCTTCACCTTCTCCTAATAGTGTTGGACTTGAATCATTTACTTTAATGCTTTCAAATGAAGAAAAAAGAAATAATATTATCGATCAGCTGAGGAATATTGGAGCATCCGTCACTGAAGTAAATGGATCTTTCATTACCTCAGATCCTTCTGGTAACCGCATTTGCTTGAAAGTTTAATTATTAGATCAAAATTAATAATCAAAATATAAATCATAAGAATAGGAGAATAAATGATGAAACAAAAAAATGGTTGGAGTATGTTAATTCTTCGTATAGTTTTAGGGGTAACTTTTTTAATTCATGGTGTAGCTAAATTTCAAATGGGTCTTGGTAATGTAGCAGGCTGGTTTGAAAGTATTGGAATTATGGGCTTTTTAGGTTATGTTGTTTCTGTTATTGAGCTTGTTGGAGGAATTGCCTTACTTTTAGGAATTGGAACTAAGCTTATCTCAGCATTAATTGCTTTAGTGATGCTTGGCGCTATCTTTACAGCAAAATTATCTATTGGTTTCATCGCGCCAGGAGGCTATGAATTAGATTTAGCATTATTGGCTATGGCAGTTGTACTTGTTATTAATGGAAGCCAATTGTTTTCATTGGATAATAAGCTTTTCGGATCTTCAAAGGAAAATACGAATTAATAAAAAATTAGTGCTAAAAAACAAATAGATTAATCTCAGTGAGAAATTACAATTCTTAACTGAATGACAGCAGGCTGCATACCTTCTATAAGGGATGCAGCCTTTAATTTTTCATACTGCCAAACTACGAAAACACTTCTTTTTCCAATGGAAAGAATATTTTGACAGTTATTATGTTCCTAATCTTGTTTTTTAGTAAACTAATCCTATTATGATCTCAACAGTAATAATGAAGTGAATAGAGAAACCTTTTATTCGCTGGAGAAGAAAATAAATATATTAATTGACCAATTTCTTACGAATTTCTTTTTAAGCTATTCAAAATACAAGGATGAACTCCTCGAAAATTAGCGCAAGCTAGTTGGAAATTTATCTGTTCCTATTATTCCTATTAATAGAGAGAATAGTGTTTTGCCTTTAATAAGTTCAAATAATCAAATACGTATGTCTATTATACAAGATAAAGTGTTTAGCGAGTTTGGATATGGTCAAATTCAAAATTTAATTATTGATCTTTCTGGAGTGGCACATATGTATGATGAGGTGACCACTCATTTCAAAAAATTAATTGAAGGCATTTTCCATGATGGGATGTAAATCTGTCCTTACTGGGCTGTGTCCAGAAATTGTGAAAAGCTTAATAAACTCTGAAAATAATATTAATCATGCTGCGGAATATAAAGGAATGTTGCAAATTGCTTTGAATGATATTGTCTTTAATGAAGAACTAATTAAGTAATTTATACATATTTGAAAAAGTGCATGCTAGGAATTACAACTGCATACCGTGTTTATTGTTTGAAAGGAGCGGAGTCTTTTAGTAATATTGTAATTTGAATTAATATTATAGAAGCAAAGGAGAAATATCATGGCAAGAAAAGCTTACGAGGCAAAGAGTGCAACAGCATCAGGACCATATTCACATGCAATTGATGCAGGAGAATTTGTTTATTTCTCAGGTCAAACGGCAATGAACTCCATTTCAGCGAAAAATCTTACTGGTGATATTGCGGAACAAACGAAGCAATGTTTCAAAAACCTGTTTGAAGTATTAGAGGTAGCTGGCCTAACATCTGATGATGTAGTGAAAGTAAATGTTTATTTAACTGATATGAATAATTTTGCGGCAATGAATGAAGTATATGAAACACAATTCTCCAGTCCATTCCCTGCTCGGACATGTATAGCGGTGTTAGCTTTACCATTAGGGGCTGAAGTTGAGATCGAAATGATTGCTAAAAAAACAAGATAATCTGATGTAAAAAGGAGTGGATACTAAAAATCACTCCTTTTTATTTTGTGTTTTTAAAAATTTACTACACTGAAGTGTCAAAAATGATATATACTCTATTCCATACGTGCAACATGTACAAACTTTCACATAGTTATTCCGGTGTTTTTCGCGTTAAAATTGAAAATGGCATTTCCTTTGTGCAAAGTGAATAATGCATTGTCTAAAAAGAATGTTATCGTAAAAAAGTTTATGCAGTATATATAGCTTGTTTATGTATTTTTTGTTTAATAGTCATAAAGACCTTCTTAAAAAAGCCATGTATAATATGAATTGTTAACAAAGAAAACGTTTTCGAAAGCAAAAATAAGTTGACCTAAGTGGAACGAAAAATTATTAACAATGAGATTGCATATAGAAAAATGGGTGAAATTTTTTATTCACGGATGCAATCTTTTTAATAGGAAAAAATAATTTTATGGTAATTAGGTTAACCTTTAGCTAAAAAGCCATAGCAAATGCTGTTATATATGGTGTACGAAAACAAGGGGGATAAAATATGTCTACAACGATTGAAGGTTACGATACAAACGAGACCCAGATTGAACATGTTGCGGGTGTCGATGAATCGCTTTATCCGAAAAATGATAAGGATAGGACAGTAAGTGCGAAAGACTATATTTTTATGTGGATTGGAGACGGTGTTAATTTAGGTAATATGACACTTGGGGCTAGTGTAATTGTAGCTGGTGTCGCGACATTAAACATTTTTCAAACCATTTTAGCAGCTATCATCGCAATTGGGATCATTTCAACCATTTTTGCATTAAATGATCGTCTCGGCTACAAAAAAGGAATACCATATGTTGTACAGCTTAGAATGTCCTTTGGAATAAAAGGAACAGTGATATCATCACTACTGCGCGGGATACCCGCCATCGTATGGTACGGTATTCAAAGCTGGATCGGGGGAACTGCCTTAAATGAAATCGCGAAGATTGTTACAGGCGGTACTTTCGATAATGTCGTTGTTTGTTTTATAGCGCTGCAACTAATTCAAATTGTGCTTTCATTATTCGGTTTCCACGCGATTAAATGGGTAGAAACGGTTGCCTCTGTAGTATTTATGGCAGCACTAATTTATGTTTTCGGAATTCTTTTATCATCGCATAGCACTGAGATTGCCCAAAACTGGGTACAAGCTAAAGGCTCATGGGGCTTGCCGTTCTTTGGACTTATTATGGTCTTTTTAGGGAATTATGCAGGTATCTTTGTAAGTGCTGCAGATTATTCAAGAGAGCTTAAAACGGGTATGAGTGATAAAAAACGCGGATCATTATATTTTATCCCAATTACCTTATCATATGGTTTTGTTATCATTATCGGGGCAATGCTCGCAGCTGCGACTGGTGTAACGAATCCTGCACAAGCACTTCCGATTATAATTGATAATCCTTATATTTCAGTTTTTGTATCCGTGTTTATTGTAATCGCGGTTATCGCAACAAATATGGTTGCCAATATTATTCCGCCAGCTTATGTCATTACATTGCTGACAAAATTAAAGTATAAAGCTTCTGCAATTGTAACAGGATTGCTTGCATTAGGTGCATTTCCATGGTTGCTTATACAGGAGTCATCGGCTAAAGGTCTTAATATGTTTATTCTAATATATTCCGCATTTTTAGGACCAGTTATTTCTATATTATTAGTGGACTACTATATATTAAGAAAACAAAAGGTAAATCTTAAAGAATTATACAATGAGGAAGGTGCTTTTTCTGGATTTAATCCAGCGGGGCTCATTGCAATGTTTATCGGTGCAGGCGCTGCCTTCCTATTAGTAGACCTTGCATGGATAATCGGAGTAGTAGTAGCAGGTATCTCTTACTATCTACTAACGAAATA
>NZ_JBALOZ010000443.1:0-6445 GCF_036965125.1 Bacillus sp. JJ1503 | reverse complement strand
CAACAAAATAGTAAAACACCAATTAATTCTAAAAAATATTATAGAGATACCTTATTGTTAAATACTTTAACAGCAGCCTCTGCAACCTGAACATCATGGGGAACCGTACTGCCGCTAACACCCACAGCACCAACCACTTTTCCATCATTGACTAAAGGGATTCCTCCGCCGAAAACGACAAGACGTCCACTGTTTGTTGTATTTAAACCATAAAGCTCAGCTGCAGGAACCGTCGCATCGGCTAAGTTTGCAGAAGGCATTTTTAACGCAACAGACGTCCAGGCCTTATTTTGGGCAATTTCGATGCTAGCTAACCAAGCATCATCCATTCGGTGAGTAGCAATTAGATTTCCACCCTCATCCACTACTGAGATAACCATGGAAACACCAATTCTTTTTGCTTCTTCTTCAGCACCTGCAATAATTTCTTTGGCTAGCTCTAATGTGATTTTGCTCATCTTAAAGAACCTCCTAATTTTTTTTATTAGATAACAGGGATTAGTAAATACATTTTTTTTACTTAAAAAATGCCTTTTGTCTCAAAATTTACTCACTGGTTTTAGAGAATGCTTCTGACAGACTTTATTTATTTGAAAAATCCGTGGGGGTCAATAACAAATTTCTTGGAAGCACCCTGATCAAATTCGGCATATGCTGCTGGTGCTTGATCCAATGAGATCAGCGTTGCATTTACAGCTTTGGCGATTTGCGCTTTTCCGCTAAGGATAGCCATCATTAAGTCACGGTGATAGTTCATAACCGGTGTTTGACCCGTCACAAAGGTATGTGCTTTGGCCCAGCCGAGCCCCAAACGGACCTTCAATGTACCGATTTTCGCATCATCATCGATCCCCCCCGGATCACCAGTAACATACAGACCTGGAATTCCAAGCCTTCCTCCGGCACGTGTTACATCCATAATCGAGTTTAATACAGTTGCTGGAGCTTCGCCGGCTCCTGCACCATGTCCATGGGCTTCAAAACCGACGCAGTCAATTGCGCAATCCACTTCGGGAATGCCTAAAATTTGTTCGATTTGTTCTCCAAGATTTGGATATTCTTTTAGGTTTACCGTTTCACAGCCGAAGCTTCTAGCTTGGGCAAGCCGCTCGCTATTCAAGTCACCAACGATAACAACAGAGGCGCCAAGAAGTTGCGCAGAATGGGCAGCAGCCAAGCCAACAGGTCCGGCTCCAGCAACATATACGGTAGAACCAGGCTTCACACCAGCGCTTACCGCACCGTGATAACCAGTTGGAAAGATATCGGAAAGCATCGTTAAATCAAGAATTTTTTCCATGGCTTGATCTTTATCTGGAAATTTCAATAATTGAAAGTCTGCATATGGTACCATTACATACTCGGATTGGCCTCCGACCCAACCGCCCATATCCACATAACCATAAGCGGAGCCGGGACGATCAGGGTTAACGTTCTCGCAAATGTGCGTGTTGCGTTCTTTACAACTACGGCAACGGCCACAAGCAATATTAAATGGAACAGATACAAGATCTCCTTTTTTTATAAATTCAACATCGCGTCCTACCTCAATGACTTCACCCGTGATCTCATGACCGAGAACAAGTCCCGCAGGAGCAGTCGTCCGACCGCGAACCATATGCTGATCACTACCACATATATTGGTCGTAACAACTTTAAGAATAACCCCATGTTCACACTTACGGCCGACATTTAAAGGATTTACTCCCGGTCCGTCTCTTAGGATCAAATCTGGGTAGCTAATATCTTCAACGGCTACACGTCCTGCACCTCTGTAAACTACTGCTCTGTTTCCTGCCATTCTTCCGTCCTCCATTCTACTTAGCTTACGATTTAGGTTATCATTTCGATAGAGTGTTTTTTAGGATGTTCCACCCTAATTTATTAAAATTCCAAATCTTAATATTCCCTATCTTAAATTTATTCTAAAAAATAAACCTTTTTTATGGAAGAACGCACTTTTTTGTGAGAAGGTTACTAAAAGGATACTTTTAGACTGCAGAGAAGAGGAGGTTACTTAATGGATGATTTACGGAGAGAAGTTAGGAAGAAATTAAAAAATGGAGAATTTAATTGTGAAAAAGAATTGACATTATCCCTTATTAGCGGCAAGTGGAAAATAACGATTATTTACTATTTAGGAACTGATGGTACCTTACGATTCAGCGAAATTAAGCGTCTATTTCCAAAAATCACACACAAGGTATTGACAACACAGATTAGAGAATTAGAGGAAGATGGTATTGTTCATCGGAAAGTATTCCCTGAAGTTCCACCAAGAGTGGAATATTCATTAACAGAATTAGGCCAAAGTTTAATGCCTGTCATTTTAAAGATGTACGATTGGGGGAAACAAAATATAAAATCCTTCTCTAAATAGGGAAGGTATATAATACTTTTCATAAAAGAAATCATGAAGAGAATAAACAATAATAGGTAACATTTAGATTGCATTAGAGTATCTAACACAATCAGGGCTCGATAAGTGAATAAATCCCAATTTCTCATTAGTGAACACTGAGAGATTGGATTTTATTATTTGTAATCAATATCGTTGTAAACGGTGTTTTCCTGACTGTATCTTTATTTAGGCAGCCTATTTAAAAGATGTAGATATACCAGAAATAATGAATCCTATGTTAACAGCTACAAAAGCTGGTGTTCGTGATAGTTTTTTAGGAGTCGATAGTAATGTTCTTGAGACACTGCTCCAACGTCCTGTAACGCCAATTAACGTAGCATTGAATAAATTAATTCTTTCTCTAAAAAAATAATAATTATCAACCAACCTACTCATTGCACATCCTGCTCTAGTACTCTTAGGATGGTCACCAGGAAGTTAAACCAGCTGTCAAACAGGACATAAGAAGCCTGTGCATCCGGTTTTAGGGCTTGTTTTAGAAGAGCTTGCAAAGTTTCCGAAGATTTCTTGATCGCCTCTTTTCTGCGCTGGTATCCGGCAGTTCGTTTGTCAATACTATCATTCATTTCAACGTAATGATTGCTTTTCTTATGGAAACCGAGCAAGGAAAAGCAGAGCGGAACAAACGTATTCCCGTCTGACCAGCCTAAGGTAAGCATACGAAACCCACGAACATACCTGTTCTTCGTATAATCATGCACATTGGCTAAAAGTTCTATTGGTATGCTACGAGCACATGAAAATAGGGAGTCATAAAAAATAAGGACCTTGACACGATCTTTTTCTGTTAATGGATCGACCTTTGTCTGAATCAAACCACAGCTAAGAACTAGTAAGAACTTTCGCCAATTGTAGCGACTGGAATTGAGGAAGCGATAAACTGTATCCTTTCCGGGACGGTCAGTTGAATCTTCCTTTTGTAAAGTCTGATAGAGATTCTTATTGCTAAACACCAACAGAAAAATAAACTTGAGCAATTCAAGGCAGGTAAAAACGGAATCCTTGTAAAATTTGGATTGCTTTAACAACGCTCCGATACGTTGTTCCTTTAAAAAACGAACCACTTTTGATGTGAGTTGTTGTTAAGAAGCCCAGGAATTTGGTTTGATAGACATGGAAAAAATCCTTCATCGGTTAAATTGATTGATAAATCAAAATAGTAGAATTATATTGACAATTGTTAATGAATTGCTATACTATTAACTAAAGAAAAGAGCAAGGGGGGTTCGTGGAAGCAGTGTCAAGCTCTCAAACCAGCGTTCTGCGGACCAATTTGATGAAGGTGTATAACCAAGTCAATCAGGAGATTTTTGGTCTGGGAGTACGAAAACAAAAAATTGAGATTTATCAAGACAAAATTATTTACTTTAGCGAACACAAGCGCTTGCCAACGCTGGAGGTCTTGACCAAAAACCATCCAGAGCTGGTCAAACAAATGGACAATGCGATTGTGTCAGAGTTCAAGATTTTACTAAAAGAGCAGTTGGAGAACGAAGTTGATTTGAACATCTCTACTGTGCTGATGGCCTACGACCCCAAAATGGAGTTGGCGGTCACAACGGTTTACAGAGAGAATCCATTACCATAATTGCATACATTCAATGGATACGATAGCCAACATATGTGCACTGATATTTGCGGGCCGTCTTATCTAGATGATAAATTCGGTCGCGTGCGAACTGTCTAACGGGGAGTATGAAGCCGTAGAAGAGAAAAGGGAAACTAATCCTTTTTATTCTACGGCTTTTTATTGTGTCTTGGAAAGGGGTGAGCAGCAAAAAGGAGAGAAAGAGATGCAAAAACAAGATGAACACATGTGATGCAGTGAACTTTTCGAAAAATAGGGAGGTTGTATAAGATGACAGCAGAAAAAATGTTTGATCCGGTATTGATTAATGAGTGGTATGAAGTGATGCGTGAATCCCAATTGACCGACAAACCAATAGGGATAAAAGTTTTAGGTGAGCGCGTAGTGATTTTCCGCAACAGTGAAGGGGTACATGCGTGGAAGGATTTGTGTATCCATCGCGGGGCGATGTTCTCCAAAGGGGGGTATGTGGAGAAAGACCGACTGGTTTGCCCATACCACGGCTGGCAATACAACTCAAAAGGAAACTGTGTCTGCATTCCAGCACAACCGGAAAAAGCTATCCCACTAAAGGCGCTGGCGAAAGTATTTTATTGTGAAGTAAAGCATGGATTGGTCTGGGTGAACATGGGTGAGCCAATAGTGGGAGTGCCACCGTTTGAAGAGTCTAATAATCCCGCATTCCGAACGGTGCTGAGCGGTCCATATATTATCGAGGCGATGGCCCCAAGGATTCTCGAAAACTTCATGGATTTTGCCCATTTGATGTTCGTCCATAGAGGATTGATAGGCGATCCGTCTGAGCCGAAAGTGCCAGAATATAAGGTACACATGGAGAAAGGCTGGCCTTGCACGGAAGATGTGCTGATTCTGCAACCCAATTCTGATGCAAGCGGTAAAGAAGCGAAAAACTACATTGTCAAAGAGGCCTTGCGTCCGTTTACCGCACGCTTGCGTAAGACCAATTCGGTAACAGGCGATATTATCTCGATTATGATTACAGTAAATCAAATGGAGAAGCATAAAGCGCAGGCGTTCTGCGTCATCTCCCGCAATTTTGCCCACGACGTTCCAGATGAGGAGTATGAAAAGTTCCAAGATCTGACAATGAGTCAGGACATAGAAATTCTGGAAGGGCAGAAGCCGGAAGAGTTGCCGCTTGATCTGCAAGCGGAATTGAGTTTGAGGTGTGACCAAATGTCGATTGCCTATCGCAAATGGTTGAATGAGTTGGGTATCACTATTGGCACGGCTTAACTACAAGTAATAAAAAAATCGAATGTCCGGGCGTAGCCTTCAAATGCCGCGCCCGCAACTTAATAGAGAAATAATGGGGTAGTTGAAAAATATGGTAAGTCATCCTCATCGGGTAGGAATGGTGGATTGTGGAATTAGTCCGGAAGAAAAAAACTGCTTTCTTGGAAATTGCTAGGCAAATTCACACGGTAAAAGATTTATTTGATAAGCGGCCGGAAGATTGTAAATGGGTTAGTTAAATTGAAGCCGCTTTTATGGAACAATTAAAATAGACCACTCCATAAGCGCTGGGCTAGAACCCCCACCTTTACGCTGCCAGATATAAGGTTATATAATAGTTATTGCAAGTTGAAAAAAGACTTTTTTATGGGAAATTAGTCTCTATCTAATTTTGACCATATATTTTTCCTTTAAAACAAGATTGCACATTAATTGCACATACTTAATTTTTTTAGATTGTATTTAATTTATATAGATTTATTAATTTATACAACAAACGTTGATTTAACAACATTTAATTAATTCAGTTTGTCTTAATTTACCCATATTTTTTTCAGAATTGATTTTGACAGGGTAGGGGTCGGGGGTTCAAATCCCTCTCAGATCATTCAAAAAGTCACTTTCATTCAATTGAAGGTGATTTTTTTTGTGCACTTATTGATAAAACAAAACTACTAAACTTATTCAATAGTAAAAAAGGATACAATGGGTAAAAAATTTACCTAGTGCATCCTTTTTTTATAAATTCTTAAGTTCAATAGGGTTTACGATTAAGCGTCTAACCATTCTTGTGACCATTTTTCTATATTTCTCATAAGTGGTTCCAAGCCTAAACCTTTTTCTGTTAACGAATATTCAATTCGAACAGGGGTTTCTGGATAAACTTCTCGTTTAACTATTCCGCTGTTCTCCAATTCCTTTAACCTCTCTGACAGCACTCTGCCACTTACACCCACTGAAGATTCAATCGTACAAAAACGCTGCGGACCTAATAATAACTGGTAGATAATCATTCCAGTCCACCTTTGGCTCAATAACCCCATAGCTGTTTCAAATCTAGGACAAATCGACTTTTTCAATTACATCAACTCCTGACTTATATTATAAACATATTTATAAATAATTAAATTATATTTTATAAATAACTTACTTGACTTTCTTTAATTATAATAATATAC
>NZ_JBALOZ010000442.1:0-6935 GCF_036965125.1 Bacillus sp. JJ1503 | reverse complement strand
ATATAAGTAAGAATAATGATAAAATAGGCAATATTACCATTTAGTTTTCAAAGTCAGGAGGAGTACTACAATTGAACTCAAAGTTTAACAAGCCAAAAGGATTCAGTGAAATATTAGATCACACCTTTAGTTTAAGTAAAAATCGATTTAAAGATTTTTTTATGATTTTACTTATTTTAATAGGACCGATCTATTTGCTTCAGGCGATTATTCAGCTATTTTCCGGAGTTAGCTTCTTCAGAGAGTTAAGGAGTGGGGATGTTTGGTATGAACAAATTCTATCTGGTCTTGTTGAAACCGAAACATCCGTATCTAGTATAGGAGCGGATATTGGTTTAATCCTCACAGGTTTACTTGGTTTCCTATTATTTCCGGTTGCAGAGGGAGCGATTCTATTCGCCATTAACCATATTCGAAAAAATGAAGAATATACAGTTGGATCTGTTATTAAAGAAGCCTTTTCTAGGTTCTGGCCCATGATTGGCAGCAGTATCTTGTTTGGTTTAATCACATTTGGTTTAGTGATTGTTCCCATTTTCTTTGTTAGTATAACTGGATTCATTGGATCTATTTTGCATCCGGTCATTGGAATTCTATTAGCTATTATTCTCTTCCTGGGCTGTGCAGTTGGAATTGGCTATTTATTAACTCGCTGGAGCTTTTATTTTGGTTCCGTTGTACTAGATCGGGAATCCCCTGGATTTTCAAATAGCTGGAGGCTCACGCAAAATCGGACTTGGATTTTAATGGGGCTATACCTTTTATTCTTTTTAATTATTTCGAGCATTAGTTTTGCAGTGGAAATGACGTTTAGTATATTTCTAGGCTATAGTGTATTACTGTCAATCATTTCAAATTTGGTCACTTTATTTACTACTATGATTCTTTCAGTGGGCTATGGAGTGATGTATCTTGATTTAAAAATAAGGCATGATGCAGATGACTTAAAGGAAATGATTGATGACTATCATAAATATTAATTACCTATCAAAGTTAGGTGATCATTAATGTTGGAAACGAACAAGGCAAAGGATGAGCTTCAGCGTATATTAGATGGCAAGGAATATCGAGTTTATTATAACGATTCTAAAAGTATGATAGAGGTTTGGTGGGAAGAAGCGAAAAAATGGATCGCAGAGCAGCTTTCTAAACTATTTCCTTCTTTCGAACCAACGAGTGGTGTATCAGGATTTATTTTAATAGTTATCCTCATCATCGTTGTTTTATTGCTCAGTATAGCAGTATTTATTATGGCAAGAAATACGAAACGAAATCGAATGCTGCGTGACAAAAAGCCACTTCAATCTATGAAGGAATTGAATTGGTCGTTTCAGCAGCATTTATTAGAAGCCAGGAAACTTGAGTCTTTAGGGGAATACACATTATCAACTCGACACATGTTTTTAGCGCTGCTTCTTTATTTTCATGAGAGAGAATGGCTGGAAGCTAGGATCTGGAAGACGAACTGGGAATATTATGACGAGCTTCAGAAAGTAAATACTGGCTGGGCTAAAGTTTTTTTTAACCTTACTAATTTATTTGATGAGGCGACATATGGAGAACGTGAAATTACAAAGGAAGAATTTATCCAGTTCCGCAGTGAAGCTATGTATTGGCTCCAAGAAACAGATGCTAAGTTTGAGGGATAAGGGGGGAGGTCAACTTGTTGAAATCTTTTTCAAATGGGCGAGCATGGATATATCTGCTCGTACTTCTAATCTTATTTATGATCATTAGTTATTTCTCTTTTTCTCCTGAACCTAAGTACTATCCCAATTATGTATCGGACTCTCCCTCGCCAACAGGTGTAAAGGCATTGTATACGTATTTAGGCAAGGNNACAATTACTTATCATGGCAGAGCCGCAATTTTTCCCTAAAAATGAAGTAATGGAAGATTACATCGATTTTATGAAAGCTGGGCATACGATTCTATTATTTAATAAGAATCCTAAAGGCATGTTTGATTTGAATTCGGCCCCAATTAACGGGGAAGCATCATCTGATGGTACAGCTGATGTATACAGCCGTGATGGAAATAAGTTTCGAGCCGAAATAAGCTCAACTGTACGTCTTCAGACAAATCTGCAGGATGAAATTTTATTGTCTGATCAAGCAGGTACAGTTGCAATAAAACGCCCTTTTGGCAATGGACAATTAATTGTTTCCATTGCTCCTGAATGGATAACAAACGGGAAAATATTAGACTATGATCATCCTTCTCTTCTATCGGCTCTATTAATTGAGGAGGACACACATACCATATTATTTGATGAATACATACATGGCGGGGAAAACGCTCCAAAGATTTCTGCCTTATATCCAAAATGGTTCTTGCTGCTGTTGCTGCAAGCGACCATCATTATTGCTCTTTTTCTTTGGCACAAAGGAAAGCGATTCGGGCCAATCTATAGTCTAAGAGAAGAATCGGTTCGATTTAGCGAGGAGAGCCTACAGGCTTTAGCGGCTTGGTATATTCGCGGCCGGAGATATCATGATTCATTACTGATACAGGCAGATTATGTGAAGCTTCTCATGCAGGAACGATGGGGTATTCCTTATGAAAAACAATGGCTGGATCTTTCAGATATTCTGGAACGAAAGCGGATGAATATGCCAAAAAACGAGATCCAACCGCTTCTGTCAGGGTTATCCAATATTTTAGCTAATGAAAAAGTAAACAAGCAGGAATACTTGCTTTGGTCGAGAAAGCTTGATCGTTTAAAGAAAGAGGTGGAAGAAAGATGAGGACAGAATTATCATCCTTATTGGAAAAATATGAAGAGCGAATTTTAGGCCAAAGATTAAATCTTAGGCTGCTTTTATCAGCCATATTAGCAGGAGGCCACGTGCTATTAGAAGGAGTACCTGGAACTGGTAAAACACAAATGGTAAGAACTCTTGCCAGCCTGCTTGGAGGCAGCTTTAACCGTATACAATTTACTCCAGACCTCCTGCCTAGTGATATTACGGGCAGCACTATTTATAACATGAAAGACAGCACATTCCAAACATTAAAAGGTCCTGTATTTACAAATATTCTATTAGCTGATGAAATAAATCGAACGCCTGCGAAAACGCAAGCTGCACTTCTAGAAGCAATGGAAGAAAAGCAAGTGACCATTCAAGGAGAAACATATCAGCTGCCCGAAGTCTTTTTTGTTGTGGCCACGCAAAATCCAATTGAATTTGAAGGAACCTATCCGTTGCCAGAGGCACAGCAGGATCGATTCTTATTTAAACTACAAATTGACTTCCCAGATTTTGAGGAAGAGAAGAATGTTTTAAAGCAAGTTATTGAAAACAGCTTTGACAGCAGTCTAGTTACACCAATACTTGATATGCACCGTTTTCTATCGATCAAAAAGGAAATTCAGAAATCTACGATTGGTGAAGGCGTCTTAGACTATATTATGCAAATCGTAAGAAAAACGCGTGAATCAGAGACCATCCGCTATGGGGCAAGTACGAGAGCTGCTATTTCTATTGGAAAAGCGGCTCAAGCCTGGTCATTTATGGCTGGTAGGGATTTTGTTACACCAGGTGATATAAAAATCGTTGCAAAATCGGCGTTAAGACACCGAATTCAGTTATCTCCACATATAGAATTGGAGGGAGTGACCGTTGACCAAATCATTGAAGAACTTGTGGGGTCGATTCCTGTTCCAAGATAGAGGGGTAATGCCTACAAAAAAATTAGTGATTATTTTCTTTATCCTTTCTGTCGTTTTATTGATGGGAACTGTATTGAATATCTTATGGAAATTTGTGATTATCGTTAATATTTTTGTATTTTCTGCAAGTCTTCTAGATTTACTGTTATCACCAAATAAAAAGCAGATTATTCTTAAACGTATTATTCCTGAAGAGATCGAAAGAGGGAAAACATATTACATCCAAATCGAGGTAAATAATAATTCACAGCAATCCTTTCATTTTAGAATCATAGATGGAATCCCTCAAGTTTTTCATCGTCCTTTTCCTTTTCAAGGAAAGGCTGCAATGGGTTCTTCCACCATACACTCATATGAAACGAAGGCAAGTGTGAGGGGAAGATATGAGATAAATAAGCTTTATTTCCGCTACACCAGTTCCTTAGGCTTATGGGAAAAGCAGATAACGGTCGAATTACATGATTCAGTTAAAGTCATTCCCGATTTATCGGAGACGAAGCAGTATTTAGAAAATGCTCAGCAATTTTTATTATACGAAGGTGTAAAAATCCGCAAGATGCAAAGTGGATCAGGGGACTTCGCCAAAATTCGCAGATACGTTGTAGGGGATGATCCTCGTAAAATTAACTGGCGGCAAACAGCCAAGCTGCGAGAAGTGATGACAAATGAATATGAACCAGAGCATGGGAAGTATATTACGATATTAATTGATTGTGGACGAATGATGGGAGCTGAGCTGGAGAAGGGAAATCGGCTTGAAAGGTCGTTAGAAGCAGCTCTTACTGTAACTGCAGCTGCCCTTCAAAAAGGGGATTATGTGTCCGTCTTGGCATTTTCAAAGGAAGTGAAAGTCTTTGTCCCTCCAGCTAAGGGGATGGCTCATTTGCAGACGATTCTTCATGCCATTTATAATCTAGAAGTGGATGCAGCTGAATCAAATTATGCTGCTGTCCTGCAATATTTAGAAACGATGCAGAAAAAGCGCAGCCTTCTTTTCCTATTTAGTGATGTCGCGACCTTTCTTCACGAGGAAACAGCGCTTGCCTATTTAAAACGGATTAGACAACGGCATTTATTTCTAATGATTGGCCTGGAAGATGTGACACTATTAAAAACAATCAATACAAAGCCCGACCAAGTACAAAAAGCAATGATAAAAAGCATCGCACAGCAGCAAATGCTTATGAAGAAAAGGGAAAAGCTTAAATGGGAAAAACAAGGCCTCTTAATGGTAGAGGCCGTTGAGGAAAAACTAGCAGTTACAGCCGTTTCTCATTACATAGATATTATGAATCGGAATCTATTATAGCTTGTTTCTTCATTAATGATAGCTTGCCAATCACAATGTAAAGGATTAGACCAATGACCGTAATGAAAGCAACGATATACTTTGCTTCTAACGATATGGCCGCGGGTGTAATAAATCCTTCTATGATTCCAGCAATGACAAATAACGGAATGGTTCCAAGCAATAATTGGACAGATCGGTTGGCTTGCTGCTTTAACTGAAAGCCTCTTGATAAATTTCCTGGAACGAAGAGCTTATAGCCCATTAACAATCCAGCACCACCAGCGATAAATATGGCTGTAAGCTCAATCATTCCATGTGGGACGATATATGCCCAAAAATCATAAGACATCCCATGATTCCAAAAGAGAGCGGCAAGTGCGCCAACAATGATCCCATTATAAATTAATAAATAAATGGTTAATATTCCAAAGGTGACACCGCCGGCAAAGGCCAAAATTGCTACCTGAATATTATTCGTCATAATGCTGGCAGACATGAATGAAGAATCAACCGCTCCATCGCTGCTGCTTAACTTGTCAGGGTCCACACCTTGTGCGATATCTGCTGGAAGAATGGAGTAAATATGCATCGGGTCATCAACAACTGAAAAGAAGCTGCCTACCGCGCCGAAAGTAAAAAGAAGCATGGCGGCAATAATAAATTTCCATTGCTCAATTAATAAGCCAATAAATTTAGTCCTAAAAAAATAGCGGATTTGTTTCATACTTGTTATTTGATTTTTATACAATAGATTGTGTGATTTTGAAACGAGAGCATTTAAATATTGGGTAACGTCTTCATTAGGAAAATAAGTTTGACTGTATGATAGATTGTGAGCAGCTTTTTGATAAAGCTTGTAAAAATAGTGAATGTCCGTACCTGAATAATTCCTTTTTCTTTTCTTTATCGATGCTGCCATCTGTTCAAGCTTCTGCCAATCTTCACGGTGCTGCTTTATAAATTGCTTAACATTCATATTGACACCTCTTGCTTACTGCTTTTCTCCTTATTATAGTAATTTTGTAGAAAAATAGAAACAGTTAGAGAAATATTATAAAAAATGGAGGGGATTTCCATGAACCAAGACCGTATCGGAATAAAAACTCCAGAATATGTATCATTAAATTTTCAGCTGGCTGGTCTTGGAAGCAGGACTGCAGCTTATTTAATCGATCAGATCATCTTAATCATAGTAAACATTTTGATTGTAATGGTCCTTTTTATGATTTTATATGGACAATCCGATCTCTTGCTATGGTCTGAAATAAATTCTGTCCCTGTTGCGATCGCGATTATTTTAATGTTCATTCTCAATTGGGGGTACTTTTTTGCATTTGAATACTTTTCGGGCGGGCGAACAATAGGCAAGAAAGTATTAGGTCTGCGAGTCATTCAAGAAAATGGCCACAGCATTACTCTGCTATCAAGCTTTATTCGCAATTTCCTCCGTATTATTGATTCACTGCCAGCCAATTATTTTCTTGGCATGATGATGATCTTTTTTCATTCTAAGCATAAGAGAATAGGGGACCTTGTCGCTGGAACACTCGTTGTACATGAAAGAAATACTAAAAAGAAAAAGAAGCTATCCCCTATAGAAAAAGAAATTGAAAAACGCGGATTGGCAAAAAGTGATCTCTTTGTAGAGGAACAGGTTTTGAAAACATTCGGAGCGAAGGATTGGAACTTAGTTAAAACGTATTGCAGCCGGTTTATTCACTTACCAGAAGAAGAGAGTATCAGACTGACAAGGCAAGTAGCTGAAATATTGCTTCCAAAAGCAAGGGTGGATGCAAGAGGGAAAAGCTTTCAGGACTTAGAAAACAATCTGCTCGTCCTATATTTACATTTAAAAGATGAATGGGAATATGAGCTATGATAACTAAAGGAAAAAGGCTAAGGGAACGGATTGAACGTCCCTTTAGCCTTTTTTGATTTTAGAAGGATTATTAATTTTATACAAGACTGGGT
>NZ_JBALOZ010000441.1:0-1457 GCF_036965125.1 Bacillus sp. JJ1503 | reverse complement strand
ATATATATCTAATAAACCATCAATCAATAGTTTTCTTTCACGTATACTAGCCAGTATTTCTTTTTCAGTTTTTCGGAAATTGGAGGCCGCTCCTTTTTGTTCTAATGATTGAGGCAGTTTTTCTTTTTTATTCAGCAAATATAATAGTCCAAGCTTTTGGATGAAAGCATCCGCGCTTTCCGCATCAGCAACAATGGTTAATTCTTCTTCTCCTGCCTCAAGCCATTCACCATCACTGACTCTCGTGAGCTCATAAATAATATCCTCCCAAGCATCTTCCTTATAACGCCAAATTTCTGTCCTAAACCCTACAACCTTAAACAGATCCGATCCATAGCCTTTTACTTGAACTAAATCGCCAAAAAAATACTTGTATTCTATATCAATATGCTCCTTCTCGATTAATTCTCCTTCAAACTCAGAGAGCATTTTGAGACTGGATTCCATAAAAAGACCTTCGCTTTTATTCACCTCATATACATACATTCCATCAAGCCATTTAACATCTGTAATTTTCCCAACTGTTCCATATATAGTGATCACGACTGTATCACCGATATTATATTTTGACTTTTTCCTATCGCTCATTTCCTCCATCCTTCCAGGTGTGAGTCGTGAAATTTAATTACAATATTATATGCAAGGATAGGAAAAATCGGTCCGTATATAGAAAAACTGATTAAAAATGAATAGAAAGCGGAAATGTCAAACAAATTGAAGGCTAACACAAAAAAAGGGCTACTCCTAAAGAGTTACCCTGCCTATCCTTCTGATATTATATATAATTCCCATGCTTCATCAAAAACCGCCATTCCGTCCATGTATGCGCCATTTAACTCTAAATATAAGCTGATTTCATGATAATCTGATGATGTCTTTGGAAAGTCGTGATCTAAATATGCATGATTTGCAAAGCGGCTAATCCGATCCTTTGGTGATGGATGCCGATATTTCATTAAGAAATGATAAAAAGTTTTTGCCATTATAACCGCCTCTTTGGAAATAAAATGAATGATCTATTATTGTTATATATCGTATACATACTATACGCGAAAAACTGAGTTTTCGTCCATAGAAAAAGCAACCTAATATTAGGTTGCTTCTTCCTATGTGCATGTGAAGCTATAAAATCTATACTGATTAAGCAGTTACTGATAGCGTGATGATTTAGCTAATTCAGTCAGAATCCAAATAATATTAAACATTAATATTGCTACTGTAATCGGAACAGCCTGAAGCCAGTTTTTTCCATATTTTTCTTTAATCACACCTGCATAAAATCCACAGAAAAATAAAGCAAACATAGCAACTGCAAGCATAAGCATTAAAGTTAGTTCCATCATTCTTCCTCCCTAAGTAAATGAATATCCCCTGTATTCATTATAAAGAGAGAGGAAACGAAGTTTGTGTATAAAACATGAATTCTTTGTGAACTATGAGATAAAGTGAAACTTCAA
>NZ_JBALOZ010000440.1:0-4325 GCF_036965125.1 Bacillus sp. JJ1503 | reverse complement strand
CTTCTTATAATACTCTGAAGATATAACAACATCATAAAATAATGATAATGACTCAGGGGGAATAATTGTAATTCCGAAATAGGCTAACCCCAATTCTTGTCGATTAAATGAATGAAAGTATGTTTTCATTATAGATAAATTTTCATTTAGACTATTGATAATATCATCATCAACGGAAATAGAGTTATATTTGTGTGGTTCATACTCAATATAATTTTTTTGTTTATCGAAATCATAAAGTATCCCAAATTCATGTATACAAGGCATGTCATCACCCTCTAAAAATAAATCCTCTACTTCAACTATACTGCCCAGTTAGCCGAATAAGGATTACCGCAGCACCCTTCTTGAACTCAAGCTACCCGTTAGTTTAAGTGCATTTTTTCACAAACTTATACGATACAACACGAGTAGCCTATAACACGTCTGCTTCAGGCTAAGGTTACAAAAAAAGATGGACATCCAACTATTTTCTACCATGTAACTAATTTCGGTAATCGTAAAAGCACAGATCTATATTTGTTCCTGAAAGCCACTTCTACAATCCTTTTTTATCCTTTATAGTTTCATTTGATTGATTTGTTTGTATATCTCTTGTAAAATTTTGTTAAGTGTTTACTTTAGATAATGCACTTACTTAAAAGTAAGGGGATGATTTATCAATGATTCATCAGCGTGAATGTCCAGTTGAGACACTCATTCATGTTTTAGGTGGCAAATGGAAGCCAATGATTTTATGGCATTTGATTGAATCCAATAAGCGATTCAACGATCTAGAAAAGCTTATACCTGATGTTTCACAAAAAATGCTTTCACAACATCTCCGAGATTTGGAACGAGAAGGCATAGTCGATAGAACAATCTACCCTACCATCCCTCCAAAAGTAGAATATTCCCTTAGTGAATACGGCAAAACATTGATCCCTGTAGCAGAAGTCATGTGTGCTTGGGGAGAAAATCATAATAAGCGAAAATATAAAGAATCAGCGTCTTAAAGCTGTTTCAATGAACTTGTACACTAATTCAATCAACTCAAAACAAAAGCTGCCACGGGATACCGGGCAGCTTTTGTTTACCTACAGTCGGCACTCCTGTTATGAATTAATTTTCGGGTTTGAGTTAATAAAACTCCTGATAGTGTAAGATTGTCGCCAATCTGTCTTTAGAAATTTCCTGTCCTCCCGAACTCCGCGTGAACAATTAAGTCATCCCATTCTGTCATGCTTACTTTTAAGTAAGTACCTTACTTTTAAGTGGGTTCTTAACATAATATTAACACGATGCTAAGCTTGAGTTAACCAAATATTAGGAGCCATTTAAGAGGAGGAAAGAACAATGAAAATTATTGTTTTTGGAGCGACTGGGAATACAGGAAAAAGAGTGTTGGCGCAAGGGATAAAAATGGGGCATGAAATTACCGCATTTGTGCGAAATTCTGAGAAGCTTTATGATCAACTAGGTGAGCATTCTGCACAGCATGTGAAGGTGATAGTGGACGATATTATGGACCCGGTCAGCGTCGGTGAGGCTCTCGCGCATCAAGACGCCGCTATAATTGCAGCCGGCCATGCGGGCCAGGGAGAAGAGTTTGTTCGTATCGTCGATAACATTATAACCCAATGTGAATTCCAACCTAGTTTCTCTGGGCGGGTATGGATAATGGGAGGAGCCGGACTGCTGGGTATTCCATATACCGATCTTATCGGCAACAATTTACCCGGCTTCCCGCCTGAGTATAAAAATCACAACCGGAATTTCGAACGGCTACAGCAGACTCAACTCGATTGGTCCATTATGTGTCCGGGAACAATGATAGATTCGATAGAGCATCCAGATCCGGTTCATCTGCATTTAACAACGGAAACCTTGCCCGTTCCGATTCCGGAGATGATCAAGGAATATTCCGAGGCAGATATAGCCCGTCACTTGTTCAGCCGACTTCAAGAGCTGGATGTTGCTTATGACGATGTCGCGAAATGTATGCTGGACCATATAGAGCTCGGAGGATCGTTTAAAAGAAAAAGGGTTGGTCTTGCCTATCAAAGCGATACTCTGGTGCACTGAGGAGAAGGGAGGTAATCGGTTTGTTTGGATTACTGCTCGTTTTACATCTATTGGCTTCGATTGCCATAATTGGTCCAGCTTTCGTGATGCCCATCATTCGAAGATCCGCTAGAACCATCGGTCAGCTGCGCTTTGCTTTTGGTATAACGACCAAGCTTGCCATAATACCTAAAATTGGCGGAGCCGTACTTATTATAACCGGGGTTTGGCTTATGACCATAACCAAGATAGGGTTATCTCAAATGTGGCTGAATGTATCCTTCCTTTTATCGCTGCTCATGGTCGTCATGATCGACGGATTGATTGAGCCGCGTATGAAAAAGATCATAAAGATCGTATCTGAAAGTCAAGACCAGGGTAATGAAATGCCCGCAGAGTTCGGACTGTTGATGAAAAAGATCGTACCAATAGAGACAGCGGCACAACTGCTGATGATTTCCATATTTGTGCTTATGGTCGTTAAGTCATTTTAAAGAAGCCGACGGGAGCGACTTGACCACATTTTTACCACTAACGCATCAGAATCCGGGGATCTATAATAATGAAGGGAGCCATTTTTTCAAATTTATCCCTTCTCGACTGATCACAAACAATCCCCATGGTAAAGAGGTGATATTATGGGGGCCAACCTTGAAGGGAGAATCATAGAAATTCGCAGTTTCCCAATAAAATCTGTTTTAGGCGAGTTATTATCAATGTTGCTTTAAAATAAAAATTGATTAATAACACCCCGCAAATCCACATTTTTCGTTAAATTAAATGAACCTGTTTTGAAAAGGATTGTTCAAAACGGGTTCATTCTTTATGAAGCACTATACAATTTTTATAAAAAAGTTTGATCATTTTCTACCGATGATCTACAACAATCGCGCCCGATTGTTGTAGATCGTTATTGAACTAAAGCCCCCGTTACTTTAAGTACATTCCTTCACAATTTCTTGTTTTCTGTTTATGAAGTGCCATATAATATGAAACATATGATCATTTATATAATTGATTGAATAAAAGAAACAAGTAGTCCATTAAACTCCTCAGAGTTATCATAGTTTGCGTTATGAGAGGCACTTGAAATAATTTTCAATGGATACCCCGTCTTTTCAGCCCAGCTATTACAGTATTTTTTAACATAACCTGTATTGTCATATTCTCCATAAGTAATCAAAACTGGGCAATTAAATTGAACTTCATTATCTATCTTCAAAAACTCACCATAAACTGCACTAGCCGCCTTCAACATGTCCTTTTTACCCAAACTAACTAATGATTTGTACATACTTGTCCTTGCTTCATCAGTTACTGTAATAGCTTTTGCAACTGCTTTACAGTAAAAACCAAATGGGTACAGTCTGGCAATTGTAGAATAATGTTTTATCCAAAACAGTTCTGATTTTTTATAATAACTTTTACCATAAGGTGTTGTGCCTATTCCTATAAACCCTATTACCTTGTCCCCATATTCATGAATAAAGGACTGAGCAATATAACCTCCTGCTGACTGCCCAACTAAAACTATTCTTTCTATATTCTCCTGTTCGAGTATAGTTAACATCTCTTCGTTTACATTTACGAAAGAGAAATCTTCATACGGTCTTGATTTTCCATGCAAAGGAACATCCCAAGTTATCAACTTATATTCAGCAGATAGATGTTCAACTTGTTTATCGAAAAGGGTGTGGTCTGCTGTTAATCCATGACAAAAAACAATAGCAAATTCTTGTGGAGGAACTATTTCATTCGTCCAGTAATAGATCGTTCGTTTTGATGAATGTATCTTTCTCTCAATCATTTGCAACCCTCCCCATAATATTTGTATTTTATATTTTCTAATGGATTTCTTATATTCAATCAATGGTATGTCAGTATCTTGTAACCACTGCTACTTATAGTGAAGAACATCTAACCTTTTGCGTTAGTTCAACAATGAAAGTGTTTCTACTTCATAATTTAAATCGTATTACGCAACAAAATCCACTTTACCAATTGTTAAAATAATGAAACTTTTCACTGATATAAAACGTAATTAATGTGTAAATATATTTTGGAGTTGATAGTATGGATTCAATGTGGATTTCACTTCTAGCAATGGTTATAGTTGTTTATGTTCTCTTTTTTAGGAAAAAGAAATAACTGGTTCAATATTCTTCATCATGCTTATTTTACTTTCCTTCCTTTGTGTCGCTATTTGATTCTACTTCGACAAAAGGAAAGTTTTTCCTTATTCAACTATCCTGCCCCTATAGTTTAAGTACAATCTTTCACAA
>NZ_JBALOZ010000439.1:0-4049 GCF_036965125.1 Bacillus sp. JJ1503 | reverse complement strand
TAATGCAAAATGGGGAAAAAGTGGAGTTTGAATTATATCCAGATGCAGCACCTGGAACAGTTGCAAACTTTGAAAAGCTTGCAAATGAAGGCTATTATAATGGACTAAACTTCCACCGTGTAATCCCTGGATTTGTAAGTCAAGGCGGATGCCCGCATGGAACAGGAACAGGTGGCCCAGGCTACACCATTAATTGTGAAACAGAAGGCAACCCTTATAAGCATGAAGCGGGGTCATTTTCAATGGCACATGCTGGACGCAATACGGGGGGAAGTCAATTCTTTATCGTTCATGAGCCTCAGCCACATTTAAATGGAGTTCATACTGTTTTTGGAAAAGTGACTTCAGGTTTGGACACGGTATTAAAAATGAAAAATGGCGATGTTATGGAGAAAGTTGAAGTTACAGAAGCATAAAATTCGATTGAGAAGGAGCCTAAATGGCTCTTTTTTTTTGTGAACTTGGCATTCTTATTTTGCAAATTTATAAAATAAATTGCCTGCAAAACTTAAAACCGATTTATTTTTAGAATTGAGTTCATACTAAAGGAAAATTGCAATAAGGAGATGACATAGATGGGTGCTATTGAAAAGAATGGATATCAATTTCAAGCTGAATATAGTGTTGTTAATCAAGATGGAGCCATCCATGTTTATAAAAGTGGAAAATTTGTTGAGGAAATTCCATTTGAGTTTTCTGGAAAATTCCCTGAACATAACTTCATTGAAGAGCTAGTCAACCACTATTGCTTTGAACATGGTATTTAAGGGACAGGGGGCGGTCCATAGTCCCTTAAATACCTTGTAAGCGAATGATTAAGTTTCACTCACATTACATTTTTTGAACTTTCCTTCGTAAATTTTTTTCGAATCAATGCTCCTCCTAATATGAATAGAGGTAAAAATCCTCCAATTGTTAATGAGAAAACTAGATTAATTCCATTATCCCAATTTTGCTGTTCTACAACATTTGGAATCATTATTGAAGCAAAAGCAACGGCGATCATAGCTAAAGGGAGAGTGATTGGCCGGTAATCCTTTAAATTTAATACTTGAGCAAGCCCTAAACAAGTCGCATAAAAATAAATCAGCATCTTAAAATAGGTCGTCATAATCCACATAAATGCTATGACGGCTTCAATTCTCTGCAAAAAACCGCCTATGTTAATTTTTTTGGCTAATGCATACCCCGGATATAAATTTCTAATAGTCGTGTCAACACCAAGAACCATTGTAGATAACAATGTAATAACAAGAACGACAAAACCTCCTATTAATGTACCAATAAAAAATGATTTTTGCGCTTTTTTCGGCTCATTTACATAGGCAGGGTATATCATTAATAACACAACCGCATTAAAATAGTTAACATCAAGTAAATGTAAAACTGGCAGAAATAAAGGTTTTATACCGTTTTCCATTACAGGTTGAATGTATTCTAACTTTATTTGTGGTGCAACAAATAGTAACATTAAAAAAAGCAAAATAAAGGCAATAATGTTGATTTCCGCAGTGCGTGAAAATGTTTCCAGTCCAAGACGTACTGCCATTACTAAAATAACAGCTAACATAATATGCAACACTTCTATTGGTGTTTCTGGCATGAGGTTTACTGTAATAAAAGTTCCCGAATAAAATAAAAGTTCTACCGTATAGACGAATGGCATTGTAAGGAACAAAAGAGAAATTATTTTCCCAAGCCATTTACCGAGAACTTTTTCATTGACTTGTACAAAGTTCAGATTAGGATAAAAGCCGGCAATCGCAGTAAATAACCATACAAATAATAGCCCAACCCCTATACTAATTATGACTGCAATCCATGCGTCTTGCCGTGCATAAGAAGCTAAGAATGATGGGGTTACTAAAATACTCGTCCCTATCGTAAAAAAGATCACTAACACTCTAAATTGCCGAACCGATATTTTTCCCTTTTCAAGCATCATTATCACCTAGATTCATATCAGCAGTTCATTAACAAAATCGCTAAATGGCTTAAAAATAACAGCAAGCCCTTGCAAAGGGTTTGGAATATAGAGATGTAAATTATATGCAATGCTTAATCCAACACCAATTATCAGCAAAATCGAAAATACCCAGCTTTCTTTCTTTAACTTATTTTTTTTAAGATAAGGTACTTCAATAGCAATAATAATAATGGCTATAACAAAAATTCCAATAACCATTAACATAGGCAGGCTCCCCTCAGTTGTAAAAGATACCCATTCATTGTTTTTTTTTTAGAAAATCATAGCTTCAAAAAGTCCTTTCAACACCAAAGGCAATTTATTCATTTTGTTCTGGGGGCTTCGGAGCTTGAGACTCATCTCTTTTTATATTTTTCTGACTGATTAAACGGGGGCGCGAAAATAAACCCCATCTTGGTAAGCGCAAGATTGCATCCTTTTGATCTTCTTGAATATATGGACCAAATGGGGACATAAAAGGAATCCCAAAAGATCTTAAACTGCATAAGTGAAGTGTAAGAGCGATCAATCCGATGATCAATCCGAATAAACCGAACGAAGCTGCTAATGCCATGAAAGGAAATCTCAGCATTCTAATGGAAATGGACAAATTATACGAGCTAACTATAAAGCTTGAAATGGCTGTAATTGAGACGACAATAACCATGGCAGCAGAAACAATCCCAGCTTCTACAGCTGCTGTCCCAATCACTAAAGTTCCGACAATCGATACGGCTTGCCCAATCGCCTTTGGCAATCGCAATCCAGATTCCCGTAATATTTCAAAGGTAACCTCCATCATTAACGCTTCAACGAAAGCTGGAAAGGGAACACCTTCTCGTTGTGCTGCTAATCCGATTAATAATTGTGTCGGCAGCATCTCTTGATGAAAAGTTGTAATCGCAATATAAAGGGAAGGGCCTAACAAAGCGATAAAAAACCCAACAAACCGAAGCATCCGAATAAGAGTCACAATATCAGCCCGGTTATAATAATCGTCAGGAGCATGGAGAAATTGAACGAACAAGGCAGGGACTAATAGCACAAAGGGAGTCCCGTCAACAAGAAGGGCAACACGGCCCTCTAAAAGGCTTGCTGCAACAACATCTGGACGTTCTGTATGATAAATGGTGGGAAAAGGTGTATACGTTTCATCTTGAATTAATTCTTCTATATATGCGCTATCTAACATGCTGTCAATATTTACTTTGTCAAGGCGACTCCTTACTTCTGCCACTACTTTATCATTTGCAATTCCGTTTATATACATGAACGAAACCGTCGTCTTTGTTTGTTTTCCAATTTTTTTCGTCTCTAGCCATAGGTTCTGATTATTAATTTTTCGGCGAATTAATGCGGTATTCGTCCGTATATTTTCCGTCAGGGCCTCCCTTGGTCCGCGTATTGCGTTTTCATTCGTTGGTTCTGAAACGCTGCGTTCTTTTCCTCCCTTCATTCCTACCGCAAAACCTTTTGAAAATCCTTCGAATAAGAGAATGACATGCCCTGATAATAGAGAATCAAACAAGCTGTTATAGTCTGATACATCTGAGATTTCTCCAACTGTAAGCACTGTCTCTTTAAAATAAATAAGGAGATCTTCAAATTCTGTAGTATCAATATTGAGTTGCGGCAAATCCAGCATTAAAGATTCCATTATAAAGTTTTGATTTGCTGTACTATCGATTAATCCATCCGTATAAATGATTCCTGCTTTTATTTTTTGTTCTTTGCCGAGGCGAATCTCACGGGTGATAATATCATCACTGTTACCAAGCGTTTCTTTAATTTTTTGAATATTTCCAGCTACACTCTCGTTTAATTTATTATTTTGAACCTCTTTTTGTTGTTTCTTATTTTGTGCAGCTGAGATACGGTTTGGTCTTTGCTTTTTTGCTGATTGTTTGAAAAATCCCATAATGAGACTCCCATCCTTATTTCTAATTTATTGTTGAAATGGCAGGAAACTCCTCTATAAATATTTTGTACTTATTTTGCTTAAAAAATCCATGATTCGCAGAGTATATAACTATTATGAAAGATTTAGGAGTTTACTGATGAAACGAAATATTCTAATTATGAT
>NZ_JBALOZ010000438.1:0-1080 GCF_036965125.1 Bacillus sp. JJ1503 | reverse complement strand
ATCTTAGGTGAATATTTAATATTTGCCGCAATAAAAAACAACACAATATAGCATATATAAGAAATAGTCCCATCATGGCGATTATACATTCCTACTAATGCTAATGTTTTATGAGGCGCAAACATTCCAGATAAAATAACAGTAATTAAGAAAATACCAGCAAAAATATTTATTTTTGACTTTGGAATAACATATCCCACCGCAAACACTTTATACAAAAAAACCAAACTAAGAATGGAAGTACCAATGATTAACAAAGCAAATTTATAATAAGTAAAAATATCTGATTTTGATCCTGTATCAATATCTGAACCTGTGACCTGCGGGCTAACAAAGTCCGCAAAATGCACTCGAACTACTAGAGGTATGACTAGAATCATTAACATTAACCCGATTAATAGGATTTTATCAATTCTCATAATCTCAATTTCATTCTCAGTTTCTATCTTATCATCATAACTAGAATTAAGAGTATTTCCCCTAATTCTTTCTCCAAACAACTCATCTAATTTCGACATTTTCTCACCTTTATTTTATGGTTTCTAAATAAGCCAGTAGTTCTTCAACATGACCCTTGAATTCTTCAGGTATTCCTTGCTTTTTACTATATTCTAAGTACTCCTTCGCTGCAGCATTCTCTTCTATTGATAGAAGAATTTCAGCAAACTGCAAAGAGAACATTGGATCTTGAATAATAAACGGTCGCTGATCTACTGCCTTTTGATAATATAAGGCCGCCTTATCCTTATCTCCTTCTATCGCGTATAAAAGACCTAGATTTCTTGTAATACTTGCCTGATCCGGATACTTATTATGTAGCTTTGTAAGCTGGTCTTTAGCACCATCATAATTCTCTTCCTGCATCTGGGTTAAAGAAAGCTGGTAGCTTTGGTAATCCTCTACAAATCCTTTATCCTGTTTCTTCCCAACTTTATAGGAATAAAAGATCCCAATTCCCACAAATATTACTAAGCCTAATAACATAAGCTTTCGATAAATTTCTTTCATATAAGACTCCTTCTGTCAAAGTTCTACATTCTATCTCCTTTACTAATTTTATGGTAAACCTACTATATTATC
>NZ_JBALOZ010000437.1:6929-7588 GCF_036965125.1 Bacillus sp. JJ1503 | reverse complement strand
GTTATATGATACGACCTATGCTCGGCCGCACAACTGCCAAATAGTTTAAGTACAATCTCTTCTTTTGAATAAATCAGAAGATTCTTTATTTAAATAGCTATTAATGATATTCTACAAATAAAAATAATTCCAAAAGGAGGATTTGGTTTGACAACCACTTCAAATAATAGAACCATTACTAATGAGGTTACCATTAATGCCCCCTACATTTAGTTTGGTACGCTTGGACAATATCTGAACGAGTTTCTGAATGGTTCGCACCTGAAACAGTAGTTGAAGCTATGGAAGGTGGGTCCTATGAACTTTATTTTATTCCTGGAAATAAAACTGGTATGAATACAAAAGGTTGCAAGATTATTAAACTTGTTGATGAAAAAGAGTTACGATTCACTTGGAAAGGCCCAGATCAATTTGAAACTATAATGAATAATGAAAATGAATTAACAACTGTTAATGTTAGTTTTAAACCAGTTGATACCGATTCTACAAAAGTAATTGTTGAACATACTGGATTTAAAGAAGATGATAATTGGAAAGAAGCATTTGACTGGCATCAAATGGCTTGGTTGGGTGTTCTAAGTAGCTTAAAGTCTGCTCTTGAAAAAGGTGAAGGCAGTTTATGTTGCCAACCTATAAAATAAACTGCACAAAACCATCTA
>NZ_JBALOZ010000437.1:0-6807 GCF_036965125.1 Bacillus sp. JJ1503 | reverse complement strand
TTTTAGCATAATACCATAATTGTGTTGCTCCACAATCTGGCCTTAAAAGGGAAAATGAGCGCTAATTCTTGTTCAAGGATAGCGCCTGATTGCAGAAGATTCTATTCGTTATGCTTGTTCAATATTAGCGAATCTTTATTGCGTCATTCCTTATAAATCTTTTTTAAAACAAATAATACGATTTACTTCATTAAATCCTAATTTAAGATGCATTGCTAAACTTTCCTCATTTTCTAATTCACAATCACTAGCAAATTCATGACAACCTTTTTTCTTAGCCCAATTCTCACAAGCATTTACTAATTTTTTAGCAAAGCCTTGTTCACGAAAGTCCTCTTTTACATAAATCCCCTCTAAATATCCCACCGGACTTGAACTCGTCCCTTCAACATAATCATATCGCAATTGGCATTGCGCAAACCCAATTGTTTCGCTGTCATGATAAGCTAAAAAAATCTTTGCATCAGGCTGAGAAATAAGATGTGTCATTTCTTTAATAAATACCTCTAATGTGTGACCTGGCCAAAGCAGTAAAGCAAGGTGTGCAGCTTCTTTTGTATCCTGTAAGGTCGCCTCTTTTAGCATAAAAAACCTCCAAATATCTTTATAAAATGAATTGATTCTCTTCTTTATCAATAAAACTTTCATTTGAACGATTTTGCCAAATACATAAAAAAGGGCGCAGCTTTTATTCTGGAATTGTTGCCCGATAATGGAGTAAAGCATTGAATACTTTGTTCAATCACTATATATCTTTCGCTACTAGTGTGATTTTCACAGAGTGGCATAATTACTTACTATCTTTTATTCTCTTTTTCATCACTTCTGCCAGTTGTTGAGAATTTAGATTTTCTTCTTCTTGTAATTTTTCAACGATGTTATGATAATCCTCTTCATTTCGATTCTGACTTAATTTAAAAGCGGCTTGAACTTCTTGCACTTTTATTTTAAAGCCAACAATCGCTTTTAGTTGACTTTCTAATACCTGAGGCGATAGCTTATCCCATAAAACTGGGTTTTCACGCTGTTTCTCATACTTCTCTAGCAACTTAATAAGATCTTGTTTCAACTCTTCTTCACTTAATATACTAGCTTGACCATATACATGTACTGATTGGTAATTCCATGTGGGTACATTTTCATGCCCATACCATGAAGAAGAAACATAACCATGTGGTCCCTGATAGATGACTAGAACATCGTCACATGTTTCAAATGTTCTCCATTGAGGATTCCCATATGCCATATGTCCAGTTATATAATAATCCTCTTCATGTTTATGAAGCTGTAATGGAAGGTGGGAAGCAATGGGTTTCCCTTTTTTTGTTGTGACCAATGTTGCAAATGAGTTTCCCTCAATGACTTCTATAATTTCATTGATATTTGTGACTTGAAAGTATTTTGGAATATACATAATAGCCTGCTCCTTTTTATTTTAAAAATTACTGAAACTTTGGATATCCATTATTCAAAATAGTAGTATAATTATTGACATATAAAAAGATACAGTTTTAATCAATCAGACATGTCAGAGGCGATTTATCATGGAAAACTTCATTTTTGCTTTAGAGGATCACTCTTCCAAATACAAACAAATATATGAGCGATTTAAATTATTAATCGAACATGGTGACCTGCCAGCAAATGAACAATTACCTTCCATACGCCAGCTGGCAGATTCCTTGCAAGTCAGTCGCAATACGACATTAATGGCTTATGATCAGCTTGTGGCAGAAGGCTATATTCGCGGAGAAGGAAGAAAAGGCTACTTTGTTAATGTATTAGAGCCTCCTTTATTTCAGGAGGAAGTCATTCCTATTCCTAGTAAGCAAACTGAGCCAGTGACAACATTTTTCGTTGATTTTAAAGCAGGGGCAGTAGATCAAACAAACTTTCCTTTAAAAGCTTGGAGAAGAATTTCTAATTCAGTACTGACCTTACAGGAGAGTTTTCAATACGGGGATCCTTTTGGTGAAATGTGTTTGCGTAAACAAATCGCTGCCTATTTACTCCAATCTCGTGGGGTAAAGACAGATCCAAATGCCATTATCATTGGCAGCAGCACCCAGCAAATGTTGATTAATCTTGGACAAATCCTGAAGGATGATTTCCAAAGCATGATTGTGGAGGATCCAGGATATGATGGAGCAAAAGAGGCATTTTTATTCCATCGTTTTACACTTGAAACTTTACCAGTTGATGAAACAGGTGCTGATTTTTCACAATTAGAAAAAATGATGTCACGCTTAATTTATGTGACACCTTCCCACCAAAGTCCAATAGGCGTAAGCATGTCCATTCAACAAAGGCAAAAGCTCATTCATTGGGCCAACAAGAAAAAAGGATATATTATCGAAGACGATTATGATAGTGAATTTCGCTATACACAACAACCATTTCCGGCACTTACTTCCATTGATTCCAAAAGAGTGATTTACCTAGGAAATTTCTCAAAGTCCTTTCTCCCAGGAATTCGTCTGAGTTATATGGTGCTGCCACCAATTCTTTTAGACCGTTATATAAAACAATTTCAACATTTTGAGAGTACCACTTCCCTAACTAGCCAGCTGACAATGGCTAAATTTATGGAAGAGGGAGAATGGAACCGCCATATTAAACGGATGCGTCTCGTTTATAAACGAAAAATGCAGTGCATCGTTTCAGAACTAAAAAAACAATTTAAACAACATATTTCCATTATTGGGGAGCAGTCTGGCTTGTACTTATTAGTTAAGATACATCAAACACATTCAGAAGACTGGTTAATTGAGCGTGCTGCCTTTTATGGTGTTAAAGTATACCCTACTTCCATCTACTTCATTAATAACCGTTCTGATGAAGCCATTATAAAACTTGGTTTTAGTAATCTTACTTGTGAAGAAATACAGTTAGGCGTGAAGTTTTTAAAAAAGGCTTGGTTATAAAAAATATCCCCGCAAAAGTTAGTTATGTCTAACATTGCGGGGCATTCAATGAAATTATAAACATAGCGTTTTAATTCACTAACCTACTGCTATAGTTTAAAAACAATCTTTCAAAACCTCTTCTAAATGTTAACCATTAAATCCAACTTTCTTTAAAAGGTGTTGTTCCATTAAATGGTCCTTTTAATGGAACCGTACAGTTTGAATTTAAGCGTAAAAAGAATCCCCTATTCCAACACTCCTGCGAAAATGATCAATCCCTTGTTAGATTCTTCGGCCTTGATTTGGTATTAATAAAACAGTTCTAATCATATTCTTATAAAAAGAAAACTAAGAAGGGAGTGTATAGTTTGTTGATAAAAGTTAAGGTTAATTTACGGCCCATTGTAAGCAAGTTGAATTTACCAACTGTTATGAAAGCAGCGATACTTCCGGGTGACTCAAAAGAAACATTATTTATCGCAACCCAGGTAGGAGAGATTTTTTACATAAGAAACGGAGTTATACGAACTTTTTTAGATATTCGCCCGCGAATCATTAAACTAGGTACTTCTGAACAAGGTGTTTCTGGTGGCGGATATGATGAACGGGGATTGCTAGGACTAGCATTTCATCCCGAATTTTATAATAACCGCCTGTTTTATCTTCATTATTCAGTAGCCGGAACACAAGGTCCAGGAGCTCTTTCTGAATCCTTTTCACCTGACCCGTGTGATCCAAAAACTTTAAACTTAAGGTGGATAAATAGAGAAACTCAATATGATCATATTAATACTGTGGAAGAATGGATTTTACCATCAAATGGTCAACCTCAAAAACTACGGACATTACTAAACTTAAGAAGACCATTTTTTAATCATAATGGTGTCAATAGCTTAAACTTTTCACCGGAAACAGGAAATCTTGTTTTAACTAACGGGGATGGTGGAGCAGGCTATGATCCATTCAATTTAAGCCAGAATGATATGGAAATCGCCGGTAAAATAATTGAAATTGATGTAGGTAAGAATACGTTTATCAAGAATCCGCCCGTAGTCACACGGTTTAATGAACTTCCCGTACCTATTCAGGAAACACTTACGGTGATTGCCAAAGGGGTTCGGAATATACCTGGCATTTCATTTCATAGGTTTTATAATCAATATATCAAATATGTGGGAAATGTCGGACAGGATTTGGTAGAGTCAATTTATTCATTCCTTCAGCATAAATCAATACCGGTTACCCAGCTTGTTCAAGCTTTTTTAATGAAATCTGAAGCTGACCAAGAGGGATTTATTAACTTTGGCTGGCGAGGGTGGGAAGGTGTTTTCCCTACTCCGATTATAAGGGGCTGCTCTGCAAATCAGGATTTGGACGAGACAACAATAGCTTATTATGATGAAGCCATAAAATTATCAATAAGGCGTCTTCAGCCTTTAACTAGTTATTTTCATAAAGATCAAAGACCCAATAAATTTGGAGGAACTGCACTTACAGGAGTGCAAGCCTATATGGGGAATAGAATCCCCGCTTTAACAGGAAGTGTGGTGTTTACCGATCTTGCACGGAAAGAAGAATCCGGATCTCCGGTTAGAGGGGTTTTAGCTTATACTAGAATAAGAACAGATTGTAAACTAAATGATTTTAGTGTTATTCAAACCGATTATAATTTTGGGCCCGGTTCGGCATATTATGTTAGTTTGGGAACGAATCTGGATCAAAGCAAACTATATTTAGGGGTTTATGGCTCTATGAAAGTGACTGATTTTAACCAAGGTACTGTTTTTGAAGTTATTCCGTGATTAAAACTATTAAATTCAACTTAATACCTTCGATGCATGGAGAGGGAGCTGCCGCAGCTCCCTCTTCTTAACAAACGCGTTTGTTTAATAAGCAAATTACTATTATTCCTATTAAAAAGCATGACCCGATAGGCCCTATTCAACTATTACCTTTCCGACCATTCCTTCCTGGAAATGGTACCGACATATCAGTTCGTATGTACCGGGCTGTTTCGGATTCACGGTAATGCTTTTTTCTTGTCCTGGCTGGATCTCGGCGTCAATACCTAGCTTTTCCACTGTGAAGGTGTGCTCTTTCTTACCTTTGTTTTTCAATAACAAAGTTGTGGTTTTTCCATTCGGAATAGTGATGACTTTCGGGTTAAAGCTATCATCCTTCAATTCGACCTCAATCGATGTCACCGTCTCCATAGGCTGAGTTACATCATCGTATTCGGCCAATACGCCGAGGGAGCCTGCAGAGTTCACGACCAACATCACCCCAAGCAAAACTGCCAATCCTGTTAAACACTTTTTCACAAACATTCGTAAGACCTCCTTTCCTAGTCACTATTTTTTCCAATTCATGAAATATTATCACTATAAATTGGGTTCCAGTGTGCTTTCAATCGTAACTCTTTTATCTGAAACAGTGACAAGAATAACTAGATGCACTATTTCTTAATAACAATTGATAATTTATAATTTGCATGCTCGTTCAAGTCTTCCAAAAATTTGTCTAATATTTCATTAGATGAAAATTTACATTCGAGAAGATAACAACCATCTCCACTGATTTTATAGTTATGTATGATGTATTGTTCTTGTGTTTTTATGAACGACAAATATGGTTGGTGATAGGTGCTTTGTGTAAAGATCGTAATAAATGCATGTATAAAACATCCTAATTTAACTTGATTAACTTTTATTGTATACCCCTCAATTACGCCATTATCCTCTAATTTTGCCACTCTAGCCGAAGCTGCTTGTCCAGTTAAGTGGACTTTCTCCCCCAATTCTTTCATAGTGATGCGACTGTTCTTGGATAGTTCATCTAAGATACGTATATCCGTGCTATCTAACATTTGTTCAAATCCTTTCATTTATCAAGTCAAACTGCCAAAAGACTTGATTNNGTATAAACTATTTGTAAATCGAAGAATAAGGAGTTTTGAACATGAATATTCAACAAATTCGTAATGCAACACTAGTTGTCGAATATGCAGGCAAAAAGTTTTTAATAGATCCAATGTTAGCAGAGAAAGGGACTTATCCACCTTTTGGACCTAGTGTAGGCTATCCCGATGCATTAAGACAAGATCAAAATAATCCTTTAGTGAGCTTACCAACGTCCATTGACAATATTATTTCTAATATTGATGCGGTCATTGTCACTCATCTGCATTTAGACCACTGGGATGATGCTGCCAAAGAAGCATTGCCAAAAGAAATTAAATTATTTGCCCAAAATGATGAGGATGCGTCAGAAATTCGAAACGCTGGTTTCAAAAATGTCGAGGTTTTACAAGAAGATACAGTCTTTGAAGGGATCAAATTAATTAAAACAAAAGGTGAGCATGGGCGAGGTGAAATGGTACAACTTGCTGGTCAAGTGTGCGGTGTTGTCTTCAAACATGCAAATGAAAAAACTTTATATGCAGCTGGAGATACTGTTTGGTATGAAGCTGTTCAGGAAGTAATCGAAACACATAAGCCAGAAATCATTATTGTCAATGCTGGAGATAATCAATTCCTTGTAGGAGGTTCCCTAGTAATGGGAAAAGATGATGTCTATGAAGTGTATAAGGCTGCCCCTAATGCCAAAATTATTGCGAGCCATATGGAGGCTGTCAATCATTGGACATTATCAAGAGAAGAATTAAAAAGCTTTATTAATAAAAATGGAATCTCTTCTAATGTTTTAGTGCCAGATGACGGAGAATCATATTCATTTTAGGAGAAAGGGCTGTCCAAAGAGTCAGATAACTGACTTTTTGGAGCCCCTTTTTAGCTTTCTTCGAATTCTGTACAAATTTTGAAATTTATCCTAAAGTGACAAAAACATTTCCTATATTTTCAAAACGTCTCTGATATACATCGGAGCGTGGCAAGGACCGCTT